>JAHQWA010000353.1 GCA_019634045.1 Saprospiraceae bacterium | reverse complement strand
GTCCATAGCATAACCAATCAAAGGAGCATGTCCATCCGCTTGTTCAACAGAAAAACTCAGCCCCGTGGCAGCATGGTAGTGATAACCTTGATGTACATTGATGTGTCCCCCGGCATCGTCAAACGGAGCCAGGGTATAGGCGCCAAGAATATTATTGACCGGAGCTGGAGCAGAAAACTCAACGCCATTTAATGCTAGCCCGCGAGTGGAAGGAACGTTACTTCCGCCGCCAGGACCTGTAGCGAAAAAGGCAGCGGTATTTTGCAAAACTGGGGTTGCGGGAATCACCCAAGTTTGTGAAACATCGCTTATATAAGCAGGAAGACATTCTACACAGAAGTTTTCATAGGCTGCCCCTACATTAGGATTGGCAGCATTGATACAGTCCTCCTCCGTTTCAGTGACATAGATATCACCGTTCTCATCATACATTTTCCAAGTATTATCGTTATAAAATGTAGCTAGGTTTTCCACAAATGCACCATCTACATCATGCACCTCTCCGGCTTCCAACCAGATACCGCCTGCACTAGCATCATCAGCAATATTAGTTGGGCACCAAGGTCCCATTTCATGGTCCGTCGGTGCACTATTGGTTACGATTTGGTAACATTCGGTCTGTGTTCCATCGGAGAGTGTGCAAGAAATGGTGGTGACGGTAAGATTGGAATTTGCAGCCGTAAAATAAGTAGCGTTCACAGGAATGACGGTATTAGCTTCATTAGTGTCGGAGTTATCAGCCACATAGCCATCTGGTTGCTCACAGGCCATCTGGCTCACATCAGGATTGCCCAGGCCATCGCCATCAGCATCTTCATACCAAGTGGTCTCTGTACAAGGCATATCATCCTCGTTTTCACAAGAAGAGAAGAACACAATGGACAGTCCAAGTAGGATCATACAAGAAGAAAAAGCTAATTGTTTCATTGATGTTTCTTTAGTTATTTTCTCCTTAGACTATTGCCTGTTTGAAATCCTTCGGGGATGGATTGTTTTTTTTAATTAATCCATAAAAACGGTGAGTGCTTGTTTGGAATGAGCGAGTATAAGTGGTCATTCTACCCACAAAAGGATTACTACTGTAGAGGGAAAAGATCAGATATTTGCAGGAGGGCCATTGTATCGGACTTGTATGTTATCTTTGTGCTACAAGTCTTTAGCAATCATCTCAAGAAGAGCCTTTAGGTGGCAAATGGATCTTTTTGAGATGGCTGCTCGTAAAATCATTCATGATCTCACCCATTAAGATGATACAGCGATTTTTAAGTTGGTGCGTTTCCCTCCTCCTTGTCATTGGATTGCCAGCGCAATCAGATAGTTTGATCAAGGAAATAGATAGACTGGGCTATCAGGATCTTATATTTAAGGATAGCCTAGCAATAAGTACCCAAGTTTCAGCTGCCAGTAGGTCACTACAAAACATATCGGAATTACCATTTTCGATTCATGTTATTCAAAGGGAAGAAATCATCAACAATGGATATCTAACACTGGTTGATGCCCTAAAATCGATGCCTGGCATCCGGGTTTCTCAACCAGGTTCTGCCTTGGAGGGCGAAACGTTCACCATGCGGGGGCTTCTAGGCAATACCTATGCCAAAATTTTAGTCAACGGTAATCCGATCAAGCCTTATGTAGTAAGTGGAATGCCTATCGGCGCGCAATTACCCATCCAACAGGCCGAAAGGATTGAGGTGATATACGGACCAGCCGCCGCGTTATACGGCGCTGATGCTTCTTCCGGTATTATCAATATTGTACTAGCAGACTCAGAGTACCCCGTGTTTACCAAAGCTAGTTTACACGTGGGGTCAGATAATTATAAGAGTCTCAACCTCTTATTTGGTGGTAAGATCGGAAGAGGCAAAGATATTGTTCGATTTAAGCTCTACGGCACGGATACTCGTTTTGACAATCGACGTATCTTTTATAATGAAGCCCTTTTATACAATCCACTGAATTATATCGGACCGAATTCTGACACGACAGACATAGTCAATGATCCTAATTTTCGAGGAAGGCCCAATACGTCAAACATTCAAAATACGCCGCATGAAAGTCGTTCGTTAGGAGGTGAGGTTAACTACCGATTCCTTAGTCTTTCTTTGCTCAATATGAACCGGAGGGATCACAGCTCTATCGGCTATAATCCAGCTGCCGTTTCTTATTCTAACCCACTGATAAGTACCGGGGAGAATATTACTTCAGCCCTAGTTAAGGCCCAATTCAAGATTAACAACTTAAGCTCAGAAAGCAAATTCCAGTTCCTGGGGTATAATATGGACAACCGCTCTAGCAACCAATTTGTACATCCCATTTTGAATTCCCTTTTGTATAATACCATTGCTGATTCTACCAACACTGAGGCGCTCCAGGGTCAAGTGGAAAATACTTTCTTTTCAGGCTTGCGGTTTATGGGAGCCAACTCCAATGAATACAGTATTGAACAAACCTTTAACCTCCCTGTATTTTCCGGTGGGGACTTTATGGCAGGCCTAAAGTACCTGGTAGGGAGTGGAGATGCTATCCGAGAATTTCAAGCACGAGTGGTTAATTTTGAACAGGATGATGCAGCCAATTTAGCTCCAGTTTTTACTGACCAAGGCATCGAAGAATACAGCCTTTTTCTTCAACTGTTTCAACCCTTAGGAAAGAGAATTAATCTCTTGGTCAGTGGTCAATTCCTTAATCGAACCAATGGAGACTTTGCAGCGCGCATACGAACCTTTAACCCCAGGCTGGCTATCCTCTATAAGCTATCCGATGAAGTTCAGTTGCGGGGCTCTTACAGTACGGCAATCCGCGCTCCTTCCCCGTATTTTAGTGCCAGCAGTTATACCTTCCAGGCCGACACCGAATATCTGCAAGTTGGGGTAGAACAATTAGAAGCCGAAAAAACGGGGTCCTACGAAGTAGGCATGAGATGGGACAATGAAAAAAAGCTAAACCTGGATGTCAATGTGTCTTACACCAGAACCGATCAGTTTATCAATTACAATATTGCCTTTGAAAGAATGAGACCCTTGGTCAGATTGACCAATTTTACTTTAGGATATTTCAACGACGAAAACTCTGCTGCTGAACTGTTTGACATGCAAGCTTACCTACAACTCAGGGACCTTATTCCAGCCATTCAATTGGGAGCCACGCTGAGTTTGAATTATGCTACCGGAACAGAAAGTCTAACCACTACCAATCTCGGCGATTTTAACAATGAAGTTCGGGTATTGGATGATGTAAGAGCTCACCCCAACTTCATTTCCCGGCTATCCTTATTTGCCACTCCCCTCCCTCACCTTACGGTAGGGATTGACCAATACTTTGCTTCGAGATCACTAACAAGAAATTCCTTTCGCCTCAATGCCCCCAATATGCAAAACAGAGAACCAACGCTTTATAACGATGGCTACCATACCATCGACCTTAAACTAAGCTATGAGCTCAATAAAAATTTCTTACTTTATGCTAAAGGTTTTAATATACTGAATACACAGTATGCTGGCATAGATGCCTCCTCTAGCAATGACATCCTTTTTTATAACCCACAAGCTCTATTTACTTTTCACTTAGGGTTAAATTACGAGCTGAACTAACAACATTATTAAACTAGAGGGAGTCAATACTTTATATTCTCCTCCTAGTCTTGTACTCCTGAACTAATGTCCTAAAGATGCCATTGAGATCTACTTTTCATCTTACGCTATTTGCGCTGTTACTGTCTAGTACTCTAGTGGGGCAGGTCAAGGACTCGACCGTGATCCTACAGATTCTTAGGCAGGCAGCTCTTGTCGACTCTATCGACCTTGCTAAGGAAAAATATGAGACGGTTTACACCTTAGCTAGTCAAATAGAATATGAGAATGGCATCATGGCAAGCCTTGAAGGCTTAATACCAATCGCACTTGCTCAAAACAACATGGCCAATGCCTTACGGTATTTGTTAGAAAAACGGGAAATACTCGAAAAACGGAATGATGTTTCAAAGCTCGTGCAAGTCAATACACAAATTGGAGATCTCTACAATAGCGTATCCCTATATAAGGAGGCCATCACCTATTACAAAAGTGCAGAAGGAATATTAGATGTTACGAATTATAAGGAAGTCAAAGTACTCTATGAGAAACTAGGATTCAACTATGTACAAGTACTAAAGCCTGATAGTGCTAAAATCTATTATTTAGCAGTGATGAAGCTACCAGGTCAAGATGAAGCTTACCAGCTAAGTACTTTGCGCAAACTCGTTTCTGCTTATCAAAAAGCCAATGATTATGAATCCTCACTCGTCTATAATCTTCAAATAAAGAACTTGATGGAGGCTTCCCCTGCTAGGAAGGATGAGCTAGGAGTCATTTACAATAACCTTGGATATACCAACAATTTTCTGTTCAAGTATCAACAAGCCATTCAATGGTTTGAACAAGCTGAAGATTACTTTGCAGAAGACCATGAGCGTTTAGCTGCTTTATATACAAATTTAGGAGTAGCCCATTTCAATAAGGGGAACACCAGTCTTGCCCTACAATACCTGCTCAAAGCCCTCTCCTTGACCGATAAAACCGATCATTTGGGAAAGGGAAGTATCAATAATGTTCTCGCAAACATTTATCTCCACAAGAATGACTACTTCAACGCCCAAAATTTCAATAGGAACGCCATCCAGTCAGCCAAGCAGAGTAATGACCCAAAACTACGATCTGAAGTGTATGAAACAGCCGCAGAGATCCATTCCAGACTATTCGAATACGAAGCGGCAAATAAAGCCTTCAAAATCCATAAAGCCTTACAGGACTCCATGTTCCTGGCTGCACGTTTGGAACAAGATCGTCTTTACCAAAAAACAATACAACTAGGAGAAACCGAAAAGCAAATCAAGCTTCTTTTGATTAGAGGGGAAATTCAGGAGTTGACGATCGAACAACTTGAATTGGAAAAGGAACGACAGAAATTGGAAATTGACAACTTAAACTTAGCGGCTCAGCAAAGAGAGAATGACCTGGAAATTTTGCGACAATCGGAAGAGATTAGAGAAGCAAAACTGGAAAATCAAGAACTAGAAACTCAGCGTACCAAGCAGGAATTATTGCTTGTGCAAGGCCGACTTGAAATTCAGGAGCAAGAACGTCAATTGGATGAGTTGGCTCAGGCGGAGGCACTGGCTCAATCTGAACTAGAAAAGAAGGAAGCTCTATTGGTTCAGGAAGAACAGCGTAGAACTTTATTGGAGAAGGAACAAGAAATCCAACAAAAAACAACACTTGCCGCGCAGCGAATTGGGCTATTGCTATTCCTTATTTCATTGATGATCTTAGCGGGATTAGTATACTCGAGAAGAACCAATAAAAAACTGGGACGACAGAAACTGGAAATTGAAGAAGAGCAACAAAAATCGGAAAGTCTCCTTCTCAATATCTTGCCCTATAGCATCGCTCAGGAACTCAAGGAAAACGGAAAAACCATTCCCCGGAAATACGAAAGCGTCAGCATCTTCTTTTCTGATTTCGTCAATTTCACACGCATTTCGGCCCAAAGCACCCCGGAAGAGATCATTGCAGAACTCAATGACTGCTTTATGGGCTTCGATGCCATTATGGAAGCTGAAGGAATCGAAAAAATCCAAACCATAGGTGACGGATATCTAGCGGTAGGCGGCCTCCCTGAGGAACTTCCCGATCACGCCGTCAGATGCGTCTCCGCTTCCAAAAAGATCATCGCTTTCCTAGAAGAAAGAAACCGTACGAGTTCCATCCAATGGCAGGTTAGAATCGGCATTCACTCCGGAGCCATCACTGCTGGCGTGGTGGGTACGAAAAAGTTCGCTTACAACATTTTTGGTGATACGGTAAATACGGCCAGTCGCCTAGAAACGGCAAGTGAAAAGGGCCGAATCAATGTGTCCGCAGCTACCTACGAATTGATCAAGCACCAATTTGAATGTGAATATCGGGGTAAGATTAGCGCCAAAGGAAAAGGAGATTTAGATATGTACTTTGTAATTTAGCTAGTATAACAAGTGCTTTTCTTCTCCTTTTCGCCTTCGGCGCCGCTCTATCTTTTTCTCTTTCAATTATCAGCAGGCAACTCTCTCCTTTACAAGAACTTTGCTCTTAATTTTTCCTCATCATCAGACATCCTGTAAAAAGTATTTAGATAGTTGATCATCATTTTCTTATGCTTCTTATGGAGTTGAGGACAAGATTCTAGTGCCGTGATCAGGATCTTCTGGGCGGCTTGGAACTGTTTGATCGTCCTCTCCAACGCCGCCGCCGTTTCAAAACGTCCGATCAACACGCGATCTTTAATGCTTCTTTGACCAGCGCGGGCATTCACCCGGAGGTAAGACGGCCTCACAAAAGCCGAAAAATCAAAATCGTAGGGCACAAGGATTAGCTCCTCACTATTCTGTTGCTTCACCAGCTGTACATTTCGTTGCGCAGCTAAATCCCAATCCAGATTCCCAATCATATAATTAAACATCATGGTCTGGGAATAGGAGGATGAAGTTAGAGTCGCCGCTTGCACCCCGTACAGGTCCACCGCTGCTCCTCCCAGACGACGCGCCAATTCTTTTTTATGTTCAATCAAAAAAGCCAGCTGCTCCTTGCGGTATTCCCCCCCTTGCGCACCGACAAACCTTATCGTCAACAAATGAACTTTAAAACTATTGACTGTCAATTGATTATACAGCTTATAAGCCAAATATTCTTTGACTAAATATTGCTCGCTATCTTCCTCCTCAAGACATGGTAGCACCAATTTTAGTTTATCAAACTGCGGCTCCAATCCCAAAGCTTGGAGCTCATCTTTATCGAAATTCAATCTTAGTGGAGACAAATCGCAATTGTACCGCCTAAAAACTCCCCTTGGCCGGACTTTAATCTTCATATCTAATGCCCCATGCTCTTTGGACAACAAAGTCAACTGCGCCTTTCTTTCCAGGTCCAGCTTCTTATTTTCCATGAGTTCATGAAAATCCATTTTCAAAATCACTTCTGAATACTCGCCATTGACTATGGTTTGAAAAATGGAAGTTGTCTCGTGAGAAGAATGACTGTAGCCTTCGTGCATCAAGAAGATCATTGGCACTAAAAGAAGGACTTTACTGATAGATTTCTTCATGAGCTTAGGTTTTTATATCAATTTCTCTTTAGACCGTGAGAAGTTCGAAGTCCTTCGCTCAGATGGAATTTTTTTTCAAAAAGAGTGAGTATGGCAACAGTAGATAGTAGCTAATCTTAGATAGCGGCTTGGTGGTTCGAGAATATCGAGGCTTGGAGCAACGATCTTTCAGGGCAAAAGACGCAGCCGCAGAAACGGAGCGTTTATGCTCGGACTATCCATAATTTATCTAGGGCTTGTCATTTTACAGTATACCTGACAATCACTTCATTATCCAGGATGACGTTGGTAGACCAGATAAACTCGGCATCGTCTTTAGCGTCGTCAAATACATCGGTAAAGTTGGTGTAGGCAGGCTTATTGTCAACCCCAATGACGGCATTGGTAAAAGTAGTGGCATTAGGCCAGCTTGAGTCGTCAAAATCTTTTTTCATCCAATTGACAGGAACCGCCCAATGCAAACCGTAAAAATTACGCCCATCACTTGCATCTTCGCTATTGCAATTGGCAGTACTTCGTATGGAGCCATTTTCGGTAGGACAACTTAGGTTTTTAATGGGAGCTGTATAAAAGGTTTGTGCCTTCCATTCGCTGCCTGTCGTAGCTAAGATTTTTCCAGACTCATCTTTAAATACAGCTACCATCCCTCCATCGCCTGGGTGGTAATCACTAGCTCTATTGGCTTCTGTCCCTACACCCAAATTTTCTTCCCAATCCACCAGCAGCATAGCAATACTAAAGGGCAGCGTGACCTTGAATTTGACAATATGGGAGTTAAATTGCGTAAATGGGATAGCATCTTTACCGACCATCATCCCGTTCACATACAGTTCAAAGTAATTGTCGCCAAAGATGTATCCGGTAATGATCTCTCCACCGGCATCAATTTCTACCATATTGGCATTATCGAAGGCGGCCAGCGCCTCAGCAGCAGAACGATATTTCGGACCATCCGGGTTATATAAGTCCGGTGCGAATGGGAAAGCATCATTCGTATAATTGACATCGGCAGGTACGGTCCAAATTGTCTTATCTGTGGCTGTAACGCTTCCTATTTCTGCAATTCGCTGACCAGCAGGATATATATTTTCAGTAGTTTTTGTACCTAATCCTTGTGTAACCGCCGCGGTTCCCGTGTAAGCCTTCGAGTTTGCATTGGTATCATCCAGATCACTATCATTAGCCACATAGCCGCTTGGTTGATCACAGCCTTTCTGACTAAGGGCAGGGTTTCCTAAGCCATCGCCATCGGCATCTTGATACCAAATCGACTGGCTGCAAGGGCCCGTATTACTTCCTGCACACGCAAACAGAAAATGGGCACATAGTCCACAGGATAATAAGATTGAAAAGAAAGCTGAATATTTCATGGAGAAGAAGTATTTGCATCCGGTCTAAATCAACACCTCGCTTCCTTCCTTAGCCAAAAAGCAATTCGGAAATCGAGCTTGACATTCTTTTTCTACGGTGTGTAAAAAGTCGTCGTGGTGGTCAGGGTCATGGTGAGTAATATACAGCTTTTTGACTTTGGCTTGCTCAGCTACCTCGATGGCCTGTCTAAAACTGCTATGCCCCCATCCCCGGCGCTCCACTAGTTCCTCATCCGTAAATTGGCCATCGTGGATGAGCACATCCGCATCTTGACAAAAGGCTACCACCTCAGGATCTATGGTTTCGCCGTGCTCGATATCTGTACAGATCACCACCGATTTCCCATACCCCTCTATACGATAACTGTAAGCCCCCCCAGGATGATTATGCAGGCGGTAGTGAAAGCTGACCTGATCATCAAGACTCAGTCTATCTTGGAATTCTTCGTTGGTGTAGAAGCGCATGTTCGCTCCCATTCTATCTAACTGCACGGGGAAGTACTCACTTTGCATTTGCTGGGCAAAAATCCCCTTGAGTTTATCCCAGTCTTCTGCACCAAAATGGGGAGAAAAAAGCGCTATCTTTTGATCCGGAAAATAAGCTGGCGCAAAAAAGGGAAAGCCTTGAATGTGATCCCAGTGAAAATGGCTAAAGTGGATCAGGATATAATCTGTTCGAGGGATTAAACCTGAGAGGATATCCTTGCCCAATTGTCGAATACCCGTTCCGGCATCAAATATGACAATAATCTTCTCTTCTGGTGGCTTGATTAAGAGATCCAGGTAAAAGCAGGTGGTGTTGCCGCCGAATTCTGTCGCAGTAGATTCACAGACGGGTATGGAGCCCCGAACACCGTAGAATTTAAGTTTCCAAACGGGAGTGTCAGACATGAATCAGGAATTTGGGTATAGAGTCTAAACTAAGAATGATTAAGAAGGTTCAATTCCACATTCACAAGCTCAGCAGATAATAAGCCGCAAATCCTACCATGGCCACCAACCCAACGTATGCCAAGAGGACCATCCAAGTGGGAGGTCGATGTGAATGTGGTATATCTTTACCTTGCATCGCACGAAGATTCAAGAAGCCAATAATAGGCGCAGTAATAAAAGAAATAACGGTCGCCCATTCTAAGATCTTGATCATGCTGGCAGCGGAGAGATAGAAGAGCAAAAACCCGCCAATCCCTACAACTACCAAAACGATTTTATAATAACGTTCTAAGAACTTTTGTTGCTCTGGTGTTTTTTCACATTGCTCAAATTTTAGCACTCTAAGCCCTCGGACAAAGCTCCTAGGAAAGGCATCCATAATGGTGATTAGGGTGCCATAAATGGTCCCAAAAGCTGCGATAGCCAGTACGGGATAAGCCCAGGGACCTAGGTTCGCCGTAAACACGCCCAAGAGTTTATTCGAGAATTGTGTAGCATTGCCATCCAAGAGTTCCCCGCTGCCGAAGACCGTAAAAGCACCAATAGTCATGAACATCAAGGCTAAAACCGTGGCAAATACATAACCCAGATTAAAATCGAAGAGATTTTCCTTAAGGCTTGCCTTGTATCCCTCTACGGCTGACTTTTCTACCACCCAGATGCTGTTCATGGTAGAGGCCTCGAAGCCAGCTGGCATCCAACCCAGTAAGCTAATCAGTAGCGTTAGTCCTGCGCCCTCCAAGAGCGTCGGTGCCTCAAAACCAGCAACGGGTTCCAAAGGTCCTTTAAATAGCACCGCCAGGAAAGCCGTAAAAACGGTGAGTAAAAGCACCACAGAAAGCAGTTTGATAAATTTGTCCAGTCCGGCATACCCTCCCACGAGCAATATGATGACAGTAATTAAAATTACTAAGCCAGCGAGTAAAGGTACGGGCAATACCGCTACGCCAAAAAGGGTGGCTAAAAGGCCTGCCGTTACAGCTCCCACCGCCCCAGTCACCGCAAACATATTAATAAAGATGACGGCGAGGAAAAGCAATACAGCCCACTGCCCTTGATCTCTATAGCCCTTTAATAGACTAAATCCAGTGGCATTGGCGTAGCGCGGCCCAAACTCATAGAAGGGATATTTGAAGATGAGTGCACCAAGAATAATCCAAAAGAAGATCATTCCGTGATGCGCACCGGCCCGAGTGGACAGCACCAGATGCGAGGTACCAATAGCGGCACTAGCAAATAACAAACCAGGTCCCAATGCCTTTAGTCGTTTTTTCCATCTGTCCTTGTCAGTTGTCTCTGTAGCCATGATTATATCATTTGTAAATCCCCTAGATTTTCGATGCCCACCTGCACCATATTATTCTTCAAATCATCCATTAAGATCTCTATGACGTGATCCCCCCCAAAATGACCAAGAGCAGCTACTCCATAGATAAAGGCACGTCCTAGTAGAACGAAGTCTGCCCCAAGATAAAGAGCCCGCATGATGTCTAAGCCCGAACGCACCCCACTATCGAACAAAATACTAGTCTTCCCTCCCACTGCTTCGACAATTGCAGGTAGGGCATCAATAGCGGGGATGGCACCATTGAATTGTCGCGCGCCGTGATTGGAAACGACTATCCCATCCAAACCAATTGCCACGGCTTGGAGTGCATCATCTGGATGCAAAATTCCTTTTAGGATCACTGGACCATCCCATTCTTCTTTCAGCATCTGGCAATACTCCCAGGAAAGTGTCCCCCCCAAACGGTTGCCCACCATATTGCTGATGAACTTCATGTTGGTATGTGTGGCATACTTTTCTACCGTTTTTAATCGTGGTAGACCATTGCGCAGGGTAGCCAAGGTCCAGGCGGGATGGGTGATGCCCTGCCATAGCATCTGAGGCGTGAGGGAGGGTGGCATTCGGAGGCCGGCACGTTTGGTACGTTCTCTGCGGCTAGGCATAGGTACATCAGCCGTGACGACTAAGGTATGAAAGCCACTTTCTCTTGCCCGCTGCAACAAGGACTGCCTGAATTCTTTTTCTCGAGGGGGATACAACTGAAACCATCCCATCTCACCTACCTTCGGGCCCACCGCTTCCGGCGTATCCGTTGCCACGGTGCTTAGGGTATAAGGGATTTGACAACGAGCAGCTGTTTCTGCTAGATACTGCTCAATCTTTGGCCACATGAGTCCCGTTAATCCAACTGGGGCAATGCCAAAAGGAGCCGCATAGGCTCGGCCAAATAAGGTTGTTTCTATTTTTGGGTTTAAGATGCCACGACAAAAGCGGGGTGTGAACGTGATACTTTGCAAAGCGGTTCTGTTCTTCTGGATCAAATCCTCGTCACCTGTCCCAGATTCCAGGTATTCCCAAGCTACGGCTGGAATTCTCCTTTTGGCTTTCTTTGCCAAGTCTGCAATAGCAGGATATTGATTCAAGTATTCTTGTCGCTTTTTATCGTAACTCATAGTTCCTTACATTAAGGGCGATACCCGAAAGGTAAAGAAAAAGGGTGATAAAATGCTTAGTCAATATTTCCTCCTACCGGAAGTCCACTTGGCACTGCTCTTGGAATTTTTTTATCAAACTGCGTATCATTCAAAGTGTTGAGGAAAGAAATGATCGGAAGCATATCTCTGACTCGAAGATCGAGTTGCTTAATTAAGGGATCAATTTCTTCTTGAGTTACAGCTTCATGTCTATTCTTACCCATCGAAATATCTTCGTAAAACTCTAAGACTTCCTTTAGGGAATTAAACCGCCCATTGTGCATATAAGGAGCCGAAAAACGAAGATTTCTTAGACTAGGCGTGCGAAAAGCAAAATCTTCATCTATTCCTCTGTCAAACGCTGTCAGTTTCTTGTTTTTAGGTACCCCCACAACATGGGCTTGGTAATCGGAAAACATAGGCCCATTATGACATTTTCCGCATCCTACTTTATTGAATAGCAGAAAGCCATCACGTTCCGACAAAGAAATAGCCTCTTCATCCCCCCGCATATATTGATCAAAGCGTGTATCGGTAGTAACCAATGTCCGTTCAAAGGCGGCTATGGCCTTAGCCATGTTTTCCGGGTGGATGGGGTTAGGCTCAGCAAAGGCGGCACTAAACAGCTGCACATATTTGGGGATGGCCGCTAAACGTTGGCTTACCTCCGCTAAGATTTCCGCCTCTCCATAGTTTGGTCCGCGCATTTCTTCAAAAGCCAGCAATGGTTCAATGGCTTGCCTTTCCAAGGAGACTACTCGATTATCCCAGAACATAGGGGCATCTTCTGGATCGTAACGGTTTCGGGTGTCTATGCCGTTAAAGGCTGTGTTGAGGACGGTATGCGCATTTCGTTTTACTAAAGGGATAACATTGGGCTCCTTAAACACCCTTTTTATTCCAAATCCCTGTCCGTTGGTACCAATAGAAAGATCGCGGTATTCCGCGTAGCCATTTTCTGGATGATGACAAGAAGCGCAAGCTATGTCCTTGTCGCCCGATAGGATGGGATCAAAAAACAACAATCTACCCAGCTCTACTTTGGCCTGGGTAATTGGGTTATCCTTAGGGCTTTTGACTTGCTGAGGTAGAGCAGAATGAACGCTAAGAGGCCCCTCTAATCCGGGACTCTTTCGCTTTTTTTCCCTCGGGTCGCCCCCGGTGCATCTACTAGCTAACAGAATGATGAGCAGGGTCATCAAAATCGATAGGTACGGTTTTAATCTCATTCCAACATCACGATTAAAGGATGAACTCAATCTGGTAGAAATAGTGGGCAGGCAGTTTATCAAAAGCAGTGTATAAAACAAATACACTGAGCTGAATTTACATAAAAAGTTTAAGTGGTCCATCGGTTTTGACCAGGAATACACATTTGAGGTATGAAGTTGCTTATTCGCTGTACTAAGCTCTTCCTTCCCCTAGCAGTCGTTTCCCAATTTCCAAATTCTTTGCGCATAGTCTGCTACTTTTAATACTTTTAGCAGACCATTTATTACGTAAGATCGTGAATAGCATTTCTTCCCGATTTCCTTCAATTTGATGATGATGATTCAGCTCAACAATCCACAACTATTTAAAACCCAATCTTATCTCAATGGTCAATGGGTGGAAGCCAAGTCCGGAGCCCAGATTGAGGTACGTAACCCCTTTGATCAAGCGCTCCTGGGGAGTGTTCCAGATCTAGCAGTCGAAGACTGCGCCAAGGCAATTGAGGCAGCCTCAGCAGCATTCCAGGAATGGAGAGATTATACAGCCGCCAAACGCAGTAAAATTTTACGAAAATGGTACGAATTACAGCTAGAGAACCAGGACGATTTAGCCAAGATTTTAACCTTAGAACAAGGAAAACCCTTAGCGGAAGCAAAGGGGGAGATTCGCTACGGTGCCAGTTTTGTGGAATGGTTTGCAGAAGAGGCTAAAAGAGTATATGGGGATGTGATTCCCGGCCACGGCAAGGACAAAAGAATCACTGTGATCAAACAGCCCGTCGGGGTGGTGGGCGCCATCACGCCTTGGAACTTCCCCAATGCTATGATCACTCGCAAGATTGCACCGGCCCTCGCAGCAGGCTGCACTGTTGTCATTAAACCTTCAGAATTGACGCCTTTCAGTGCGCTAGCCTTAGCGGAACTGGCAGAGCAAGCTGGCTTCCCGGCCGGGGTGATCAACATACTCACAACCAGTAATGCAGCGGCGATTGGAAAAGAACTAACAGCCAATCCCAAAGTGAAAAAGATTTCCTTTACAGGTTCCACTCGAGTAGGAAAGATATTGCTCCGGCAGGCCGCGGATTCGGTCAAAAAGGTATCCATGGAACTCGGCGGCAATGCACCATTCATCGTATTTGATGATGCCGATGTTGACGCCGCCGTAGAGGGGGCCATGGCCTCAAAATTCAGGAATGCAGGACAAACTTGTGTCTGCAGCAACCGAATTTTTGCTCAGGAAAAGATATATGATGAGTTTGTCACCAAATTGGCTCAAGCCATTCAAGGGCTAAGGGTAGGAAACGGCATGAATAAAGGCATTAACGTGGGTCCCTTAATTGAAACCAAGGCCTTGTCCTTTGTTGAAACGCTTGTACAGGATGCTGTTGATAAAGGAGCCAGAGTAGTGATCGGCGGCAAAAAGTCAGCCGAACATGATCTCATCTTTGAACCTACCTTGATTACAGGCCCTGAT
>JAHQWA010000352.1 GCA_019634045.1 Saprospiraceae bacterium | reverse complement strand
AGTTCCTCGTAGGTAGAATGAGTAAGCCGTTCCAACATTAAGGCGGCGAGGATATAGCCTCCATTTGAATACAAATGATTTTTCTTTTCTGGAGTACGAGGTGCAAAGGAGAGCGCAACTCGGGCAAAGGTCAAGCGCGGATTATCATGTGTTTGAATATCCTTAGGTATAGCTCTAAATTCTTTACTGGATGCTGACTCGAATGGTGCAATACCTGCTCGATGGGAAAGTAGTTGTTCTAAAGTCACGGTTCGGTATGCCTGATACTTCGGCTGATCCAGTTCCGGCACTACTTCTAGCAACTTATCAGACCAATTTGCTATTCCTTGCTCAACCAAATGAGCAGCCAAAAAAGCGGTAAAAGCCTTGGTGTTCGATCCAATATGGAAAAGGTCATTTACTTCGATGGGCATATCTTTGCCACTTTGCCTATTGCCGCCCAAGCCTATATAGAAGGTATCAGGTTGAACAACAGCAATTGCCAGACCCGGTACTTTATAAGCTAATTGATAGCGGTCAGCAATGTCGTCCAATATATCGTTAGATTGGCCAAGAAGGCGGAAAGAGGCTAGTATAAGTACCCCGAGCAGGCACGGAAATGATCGATCAAATGTAGACATCAAAATACGGTATTCTGTGATTAATAATAGTCCACAAAATGACGTACTCTAGCCAGAACGTCTGCAAAAACTAGGAGAAAATTGATGAAGGCGAAATCTCAGCGAGCTAAAGCCGAAAACTTAGGCTAAAATCGCGTCCTTATGCCACCAAGCTTTAAAGCTGGCGGCCTTGTTTTTACTGACTATAGGTTGTACAGCGCTATCAAAGTATAATTCCAATTTTAGTCGATACCCACTTGTTCTGCGATAGCCCTTAACGGCTGCCCGATGGATAAGTAATTTCCTATTTAAACGGAAATACTGGGATGCATCTAATTTCATTTCCTTCTCCAGTGCCGATATGGATAAATCTGACCGCCTTTTTCTACCCTCCTTATCAATCAGGCAGCTGAGCTGATTTTCAAGATAGATCATTCTAATATCAGCTTGTCTAGTTTGCAAATACCCGCCGGGTACTTTCAGTAGGATCTGGCTTGAGTCTTGCTCCTCACTTGTAACTCTAGCAACTTGATGCCTACTTTGCCGAGCTTGCTCAAATTGAACATAATAGTAATAATTCAAGCCCGAGATCAACAAAATGGAGACTGGCCAATCTACCGTGAGCAAGACCGCATCCAACAAGTCCGTTTCTCCTAACATAATGTAATCATAGAAATCATTTACCAGTAGCCAAAAGGATGTCACAACGGCGCAGGTTAACAATTGCAATCCCCAACGCCAAGGATTCGGGCCTACTTGCCAGGGCATCCATTGATCGAAGCCCAAGATGCAAGATCTGATGCTGAAGAAGGTGAGATAAGCAATGGCTAAGCTTACCACTAAATTCTCATAATACAAACTATTGCCAAGCAGGCTCCCCAGTCTATCTTCCATTCCAATGTGAACCACGAAGAAGGTCATCAAAGGAATGCCTACATACATCATCTTGGTATCTTGATATTCAAATTCGGGGGGCGTTGCACAATAAGAATTCATAAGGCCGTCGGGTTTAATTATAAGCTGTCTTCAACTTATAGATGTACAAACCCTCCCAGTACCACTACCCTGGGTGGCAAATAAATTTCAGCACCTCTCAGAATTCAGTGCTAAAAGGCTCTTGCCATAGCCTGGAAAAAGTCTATATGTTGATACTTTGATTCATCCCCAGGAATGCGGAAATGATGATTTGCCGAAAGCTTCACGGCTATAAAGTCTTTCTCCGGATAGACATAGATATACTGATTGTAAATACCGGCGGCAAAAAAATCTCCCATTGGCTTTTCTGGTATCCACCACTGAAAACCATAGCCATAGCGATTACTAGAACTCTGATTATCTCTCCCTGGCATTAAATGTGGTGCATCAGGACTAATAGCTTGCTCGACCCATTCAGCCGGAACCAGTTGCTGATCCTTCCAACGGCCTTTCTGCAAATACAATAAGCCAAGTTTAGCATAATCTCGTAGACTAATGTTTAAGCCTCCAAGCGCTAGCTCCATTCCCGTTTCATCAATGATCCAGTGAGCATCATGTTCCATTCCCATGGGGTCCCATAACTTCTCTTTGAGGTAAACGGACAATCGCTTGCCAGTCACCTTCTCTAGTAGCATACCCAACACCTGGGTATCGATACTTACGTAATGATTATAGGTCCCGGGGGGTCTTTCATTCTTCAGCGATAAGGCAAAACTCTCATAGGACGAACCCAAAGCAAAGGCCCTTCCAAATCGATTAATGTCCGAATTAAAATCCCGGTAGTCCTCATTAAAACCCACACCGGAGCTCATGTTAAGAATGTCCTTAATTTTTACCTCATTATATCCTGAGGCGGCCAATTGTGGCAAATAGGAGGTAATGGGTTCGTTAAGGTCTTTGATGAGTCCATCATGATAGGCGATCCCCAATAAAGTAGCCACCACCGATTTCGCAACTGACCAGGAAATATGCGTAGTAGATTCACTCATCTCATTATAATATTCCTCGTAGATGATGGTGTCTGATCTCATCACCAGCAAGCCCATTGTCCTTGTATCTTCGATAAACTGCGGCACCTGAATAGTGGAGTCCTCATAGCTAAAAGAAGGGATAGGCGTATAACTAATGTCCTTTATCAGTTGGGTCGGACTCGGGCTCTGTTCGATGGTACGTGTATCGAATAGATCTTCCATGTGCATGAAGTTGTGCGCAATCTGGTCTTCATCAAATATGTGTAGCACGGTGTAGAGCTGCGCGATCTTCTTTTTATTGTAAATGGCTACTGCTAAGGCTAGCAGAATTAGAATTCCAATTCCTTTTAAGATTTTAGTTCTCATAATGTAATTGATAAAAGGGTTTCGAGCATATGACTTGTCAATACGCAGATAAATCTAGGCTTTTCCAGTAAAAAAAACATATAAAATACCCTTGAAATGAAGCTTGCAAAGGATTGAGCAAAGGTGTAGATTTATTAAAGACAAATTTTGCAGTCTGTTCGTATTTTCACATCTTCACTCAGAAACCCAAAGCAACATGGCAAGAAAGACCGTCGAGAAACATAAATTGGAGTTAAAGGAAGTTGAAATTGAAGTTGAAGATACTTCCTCCTACACCAAAATAGGCTGCCCCAACTGTGGCAGTGATGTGCCCGCCTCTGATTTAAATATAAATGATAAAATCGCTAAGTGTGGCAATTGTAATGTAGTCTTCTCTTTTCAAAAGGAAGTCCGTGAATTAGAAGTCGCTGAGCAGGTGGCTTCCAAGCCAGAGATCATCAGGCCCGAAGGGATTGATATTTTTCATTTTGAAGAGGAGATGGATATTACAATGGACCAGCCGATCAGCGTCCCTGAAGTATTACTAGGCTCTCTTGTGCCCTTCATAGGCCTGCTGTTTATCCTAGCCTATTTTGCGAGTGATAAAGAATTCCCTCTTTGGTTGGCCCTTATGGGAGGGGTAGCCTCTTTCCTTTCTATACTCAACCTCGTCAATCGCTCGAATCATAAGATATTCATCAATATCGATGATCGATTCTTATCTATAAAAAGAAGGCCTAAGAAGTTCATTCAGGATCAACAGTACAATATTAGTGAGATTGATCAGCTCTACCTCCGAGTTATTGGTGGCTATCATCATATTTATATGCTGGTCAATGGCCCTGGTGGTCAAAAACACGTCAAACTAGTATCTAACCTCCAGAGTACTTCCAAGGCTAGATTCCTTGAGCAAGAGATTGAACGAAAATTAGGGATTAAGGACCGCCGTGTGCCAGAGGAAACGGTAATCCCTTCCATCAGCTAGATGTTAAAATTTTCAAGTAGAAGCTGATCCAATTGATTTGTACGTTGTAGTCATAGGATTACCCGATTCCAAATATCTACTAACAATTACCTAATCAGGAATGAAACATCTAGTGCTCATCTTTGCCTCTATCTCCGTTTTAGCTATCTGTGCCATTTTGGGTTTTCGATCGATGGTTAGCCACATCTATAACCGCGTAGATTGCGAAAGTTTCAATATTGATAACATAGAAGTTCGGACCGGAATCGACATTCCCGCCGTGACCGATGTCGAATGCTCTTGCAATGAAGAGAAAACAATCAAGACTTCTACCTTTACCTTGGATGTCAAGCAAGTCGACCTGGATCAGTATGTGTCAAGGAATAAATTCAAGGCAACAGACGGATATTTCGAGAATACGGGTCAACGAAAAGACACCAAATGGAAAGCCAAACTTGATAAAGGGAGTAATGAACTCACCGTAATAGTTGAATATTTATAGCAGCAAGTTGCCGCCATCTCTTTCCTGTTTTTTACAATTTAATGCTATCGGGCTCCGATGGCAACAATATACCTTCGAATCTAGCCTCGGTGCTGTTCCATCCCTTGCTATGTCTTTACCTAGCTGGGCATGAAGCATTTAATGACATTTGCTGGTAGATCATAGCTTTAAGACATCGCAAGATAAGGTAGCTCCTCTTGTTAATTGGCCAAAAAATACTGGACAATGTTCAAAATTTCGAATCATAATTACTATGTTAGTCCGGATTTTTGATGGTTCAAAAATCACTGAACCTGCTAAAATTTGGTGAAGGACAGTAAGTAGTGGTTGAAAAGGTCGTTCGCCGATAAGGTTCATAAGTATCATAAATTACGGATACGAACCTAAAACTCCCCTGCCAAATTTACCAGACATCGGCTGGTTCAGTTATCATTTTTCAGATATCCCTAAAGACAATGTGGAAACGCTTAGCATGAGAAAGCTCATGGTAAGATTTGACTTCATTCTCTCTTCCGAGCATGATTTCATTTCTTGTTACAGAAGGAAATAAGGTCCTTCTGATCTGTAATCAAAATGAAAAATCTAACAAACAATGACAAACGACAACAGGCTTTTTTACGGTAGTTGTTTCGCCTTGATCACTACCGCCTTATCTTTTAGTATTAGAGCTGGTATTCTTCCGCAGTTGGGAGAAGAACTAAGTCTAAGTGCTCAGCAACTCGGATTCATTAATTCCATGTGGTTCCTTGGATTCCCTATCTCCATGGTCATTGGTGGTTTGATCTATCATTCAGTAGGTGGAGCTCGTATTATGCAATTTGCCTTTTTCGCACACGCAGTAGGCATCATTATGACGATTTATTCTGGTAGCTATACCGGATTATTGATTTCCACCCTACTGATCGGCTTAGGGAATGGTTGTACGGAAGCAGCCTGTAATCCAATGATCGCAGATAAGTACGAAGGGGTTCAAATGAGTAAAATGATGAACCGCTTCCATATGTGGTTTCCAGGTGGTATCGTAATTGGTAGTTTGGTGTCCAAATTCATGACCGACGCTGGCTTTGGCTGGGAATCTCAGATATGGGTGATTATGATCCCTACCTTGATCTACGCTTATTTGTTCTTTGGTCAGGAATGGCCCAAGGCTAAAACGGATGATGCCGCTAAATTATCTGGCAACCTTGAAGCCATGATTACGCCCTTATTCATATTCATGTTTGCGTGTATGGCATTGACTGCTATTTCAGAATTCGGTCCACAGCAGTGGGTTGGATTGATTCTAGCGAAGAGTGGAGCACAACCAATGATTATTCTGGCCTTAGTTACTGGTTTGATGGCTGTAGCTAGATACTTCGGTGGAGAGGCTGTTCATCAATTCAATACGACGGGTGTCCTGTTGATCTCAGCTGTTTTAGCTACGATCGGTGTGTTCTTGTTTAGCACACAAACAGGTGCAATGGCTTATGTAGCCGCCATCGTGTATGCACTTGGTATTGCTTACTTCTGGCCTAACATGATTGGATTTATTGCAGAGTACATCCCTAAGAGTGGTGCACTGGGTATGTCTATCATTGGTGCAGTAGGTATGTTCTCTACATCTATTTTCCAGCCCATTATTGGTCGATGGATTGATTCCGATAAAGCCAAGATAGCTGCCGAAGGAGTTACTGGAGATGAATTGGAACTTCTAGCGGGACAAGCCACACTAGGAACAATGGTCCTATTTCCTGCTATTCTGATTGTTCTATTTACTATTTTATATTTCTGGATGAGAGGCAAAACACCTGAACATGCTGCCGCATAAGTAAATGCTGCTAAAGAAACAAAAAGGCCGCTGGATTGTCCAGTGGCCTTTTTGTTTTCAAGCTATTCGCCTATTTTTTACTGATCGGCTGGCGAAGCACTGTTTTCATCTTTTCTGGGTTAGCCCTACGTGGATCACTGAGGTATATCTCATGATGCTTGGCTCTGAAATCATAGCCATTGTCCCGAATAAACCCGTGCAGAACTTCCAGTGTGGCTGGCTCCTCAGAAAATGGACCAATGTGCATGATCTGCACCACCAAGCCCTCATTCATCCGTTCAAAACGAACCTTGTCCAAGGCAGGTAGACGCTTCTTTATCTTCAGTTCTTCTATCTTTTCTTCAACCATTTGGGCCGTAATAAAATCAGGCTGGCGGATCATCATGGTCCAGCGCCAATCCTCTTTGTTTTGTAGGTAAAAATCGGGATCTCCCTTAGCTAACCACCACAAACCTTCTAGCGGTGGAACCACATAATCATAATAATCAGCGGGTGGGGTTTTCTTTTTAAACATGAATTTTAATCCAAAAGCCAGCGGATACAGTGCTTCAATACTATCCGTCCAAGTCTGGTTTTCTTCAGGATACCCTTCTCCATCAATCATCAAATAATTCATCGGAGGAACCTCGATGACAGAGGGAGCTTTGGCCTTAGGTGCATACTCATTCTTAAAGGCCTTTTTAAAGTCAATCTTTGTCATATCTTATATGTTTTTATGGGCAGATAAATAGCTGTTCGAGCCTCTTCTGGCAGTGTCTGCCTGCTATCTGTCAGGTAAATCTCCAAGGAAGGTTCGTTGCGCAATTCGAAGCGGCTGCTGGGTAACCACAGGCCATACAGAAGATGATAGGTATCATCAATCTTCTCAAAAGGCCCTAAGTGCACCGTCTCGACAAATTGCCCTCCCGGCAATTCCTTAAGCTGTACCTGCTCCTGGGGCAAATAGTCAGCACGAATCTCAACGCAAGCATCGTACCGTATTTGTTCTGGTGAGGCGGTATGAGGATCGCTGAAAGGAATCCCGATCAGACGGCCACATTCGAGTGGTGGGATATTCTGCATCAATTGTTCCCAGGTCCTTCCAACCTCATGATAGGGGCCTTTATGCGTTAGGAAAGCCACTCGAATGGGATCTAGGCGCTTTACTTGCGTGGAGATCACCTGATCGACGAGTCTTTGTCGTACGATTTTATCCAAACGGCTTTCTACGATTTGTTGCTGTGTTTTCCTAAAAGCGCTTGGCGTACTTTGGTATCGGCGATTAAAGGCGCGAATGAAGGTTTCCGGATTATGATAGCCTACGGCAAATGCAATATCCTGAATTTTGTCCGCTGTGAATTTCAATCGCATAGCTGCCACCTCCAATCGAATACGAGTCACATATTCATGAACCGACTCACCAACCAAGCTTTTGAAGATTCGATGAAAATGAAAGGTAGAAAGGTGCATCCTCTGCGCTAGCACTTCCACGGAAAGCGCTTGATCCAAGTTTGCTCGGATATAGCTTTCCAATTCCACCAATTGTTTGTAGTAAGGATGATTGAAGATCATAACACAAAGATGAAAAGCATTTCATTCAAAAAATTGACTTTTCTTGCTGAATTCTATACGGCCTTCTTGCATAAACAATTTTTCATTTGCGAGGCATGGGAGGAAAATCTACCTGCGGTAGGCTAGCACCCACCCGGGCCATTCGCACTGGTCGGACTTATATTCTTTCTTGGAACAGCGGTTTCTTATCTGACTCCAGTGATCGAATATTCCAAAATTGAAAACCTAGTTCTACCGGATACAAAATAGTTTTTTTGATCCTGCTTTTTCCTCTAGAAGTTATTCAAGTGAATTTGGCAAAAACTCCATTAATCCTGGGTTTTCACCAGATTTTGGGCATATAGTCCATCTGTATGCACATATCACTGCCCAAGTCTCCGTAGTAGGCATGCCGTGTGGCTTTGAAGCAACGGATATCGACTGTCCTGAAGGGGCAACCGCTAGCTATGATCCAGTAGAAGAAAGTTTCACCTTGATGGCCAATGATTGTTCCGGATACCCCAATGGTGAGTACTCGCTCGTGAAGACCGAATTATGTGGTGACGGGGAGATCGTTGTACATGTGGCGAGCCTGAATGGCGATGGTAGAGTCGGTCTAATCATGATGGAAACCGCGGATTCCGAGGCTCGCTTTGTTAGTAACATCAAGGACTTAAGCATAAGAACGAGAACAGAATATCGTAGTTCCACCGGAGGTAACATTTCTTTCAAGAGTAAAAACAGACGGGATGTGGATTGGCTAAGAATTGTTCGAGCTGGGTCAAAGTTCAAAACCTATACTTCTACTGACGGCAGCTATTGGAAATTAGCCCATAGCATTACTTTCTCCAACTTCGAGGAATGTATTTATGCTGGGCTCGTACTTTACACTAAAAATGCGAATGTACCCGTAACAGCAGTACTCGATCAATTTAAGATCACAGGTGATAATTACCAAGCTTTCACCCAACTCCCTGGTGGCCCGGCTAAGGGAATCGAGGAAGAGACTCAACAAGTGGAGTCATCCAACTTACAATCAACAATTAGATTGGAAGCAGCGCCCAACCCGTTCTCTACTCGGACCCAAATCAATCTGAGTCTAGCAGCAGCAACAAACGTAACACTAGAGATCTTCAACCTTCACGGTCAACGCGTGCAGCGGTTAGAAAACACCAAATTAGATGCAGGCAACCACCGTTATCATTGGGATGGAACCACTACTACAAACCAGGCGCTCCCTACAGGTATTTACCTGTTAAGGATGCGTGTAGATCAAAAATGGTTCACTACTAAATTGTCTCTAATTAATAGGTAAGCGGAATACTAAACGTAAAGACCTCCTTACTCTATCACGAGTTGAAATAGAACTAAGTATTTGAGGAGTCCTCTACGAGGGCTCCTCTTTTTGTTGAAGTCATTGAGCAAAAAAACACCTACAATGCCAGCAATACAATCAGACAAGGAAAGGAATAAAGCTGTCATACAAGATCGCTTTCCCCTAATTCTTTATCAACAAGGCCGTACTATACGATCAATCTCCCAGGGCCTTCATCTTGAATCGTTCAATGCTGGCGGGGATATGTTCTCGCTCAAAAATGGAGGCTATCTGCTCCACTACAGCGGGAAAGGAATCCGCTACATTGATCATCTCTTGTGGATCGCTTTCAAGGTCGTATAGCGCAATGGTGAGATTATCCTTTAACACTCCTTTGCGGATAGCTTTCCACTTCCCCATGCGAAGGGCCTGTTGTCCTTGGTAAGCGGGAAACTCCCAATAAAGGAATTCATGCGGCTCTTGTTCCTCGTGCAGCAAGGTCGGGAGAAAACTAATTCCATCTATATGATCGGGCACAGCCTGCCCTGCAACTTCACACAAGGTGGGAAATAGATCGTAAAAGGCTGAAATATGTTCGCTTGCTGAACTAGCGGCAATTTTCCCAGGCCAAGCAGCAATCATGGGGACTCTGATCCCGCCCTCATGGACAAAACCTTTTCCCCAGCCGTAGGTAGTTTTGAAAGGCTTCGCACTATCAAAGAATGGCGTATCGGCCCCGCCTGTATAAGTGGGCCCATTGTCGCTGCTAAAGATCACCAGTGTATTTTCGTACTTCCCTTGCTCCTTCAATGCCTTGATCAGATCACCCACCTGTTCATCTAAATAAGATATCATGGCTGCATAGGTAGCTCTAGGATATTGGGTAGGAAAATAGCTTTTTCCCGTATAGGGCGGCTCTGGTCCTAATTTTTTGCGATAGTGTTCCACCCACCTCTGTGGAGCCTGTAGAGGTACATGCGGCAAAGGAGAAGCATAATACAAGAAGAAGGGGTGATCACCTATCGTATCCAGAAAGTGTAGGGCCTCCTGGTGCATCAATGTGGGTGCATAGTCATTCAAATTAAAGTCAGCATAGCTTTCTGCGGCCATGGTATCTGCTCCCTCGGCCAGATTGCTATGTGGAGCCACCATCTTGTTATCCAACAAATGTCGCTCCTCGTTCCGCCAAAGATGCATAGGGTACAGGGTATGGGCCTGCCGCTGACAATTATAACCATAAAAGAAATCAAAACCTTGCTTGTTGGGGACTCCTTCCGTAGTAGGCGCTCCTAGCCCCCACTTTCCGACTGCACCCGTTCGATAACCTGCCTGTTGAAGAATTTCCGCAATGGTCACAATGCTATCGGGGAGTGGACGTTGCCCCTCCAGGAAGGGATTCTCAAACATCGCCTGGTAGTCCCAAACTTCTCCACGGTCTCGCCATTCATCATTCCCTCGAACATGGGCATGGCCAGCATGTTGTCCCGTCATCAGTATGCAACGAGCCGGTGCACAGACTGGAGCACCAGAATAATGTTGCGTAAACCGCATTCCACTCTGAGCCAATGCATCAAGATGGGGTGTTTCGATCAGGGCTTGCCCATACGCCCCTAATTCCCCATAACCGAGGTCATCAGCAAGAATGTAAATGATATTAGGAGGAGAAACCGTCGCGGATTCCTTTTCTGTTTGACAGGCCGTGGTCGTTAATAGTAAGAATAGGGAAAGTACGCTCGTATAGGTTATTCTGTACATGCTGGTAAGTTGTTGGTATAAGTTCGTTTTCGTGATCAATTGACAATAAGTGAGAGGATGTTATTAGTGTTTTCAAAATACATTGACTCCTAGCCAATGGTTAATCTCCGGAATAAAAACCTGATCATTTTGGAGAAAGCTCCAAAGTATATTCCTTCACCGATTCGACTTTCTTACGAGTATAGAACAAGGGAAAGAAGCGGTCTTTCGCCCAAAGCTCAAATAGGTTTCGATAATGTGGATGGTCCGGGTTTCCAGATTGGCCAGGCGTATTACTAGCCAAGCAGGCGTCCCAATCTCCCGTATCTACAATAATCCTAAAACTCGCCCCATGACTTTGGTTATCATTACTACTGGTGTTGTTAACCGTATGGGAATTTCCTCCTCTAGGCGCAGGCCCCACCTCCAATTTGGCTCTTAGGTCGGGCTTCACCGCATTGCTCATAGGATGCTTTAGTCGGATGTGTTTATAGGCTGCCTGACCATAAGTCCACTGCTCTGCATCTGTTCCTAGTTTCTTGCTTAGTGAGGTAATTGCCTTTTCAAAGGCATTGACCAACAGCTGGTCACGCCCCGCAATGGGATCCGCTCCAAATTTCCCGTCTGGCAAACTAAGCCATTCTAAGATTCTCTTCATTTGTATTCGGACTAGGCCGCTGGCCTCTTTCGGGATCATCTTGCGATCAATTTCTTTTACAATTTCCCGCTCCCATTGATTATAGATACCAGCCGCAATTGACCCAGGTGACAATTCATGATCCCAGTTCATTAGTCGTTTTTTTGCTGCTTGCAGGGTAGCATCTTCAAAATCGATTGGAGCTAAAAGCTGTGTCAATTGCCTGGCGGGAAGAGATACATAATCCGTTTGATAGGCCGCCATATCCATCAGACTATGCTTACGTCCGTTTTGTAACATTTCAGCTAACCGTGTTTGCCGATACGGATCCGACCAGGAAAAACCAATGGCATTCATATGCTCATAATCTTTAGGAGTTACGTCGGCATTTGCGGTGTAAAAAATTCCATCCTCAGGATCAAATACATTGGGCTTTGCAATAATCGGCAAATAGCCATCCCATTCATAGGATCCATCCCCTGGCACAGGCACCAAGCCACTCCAATTTCTACGGACCGGTGCTATTCCGACCGCCTGCCATCCAATATGCCCCTTTCGATCCGCCCAGATCATATTTTCTCCAGGGATATTACTGTAGTTGCAAGCAGCTCTGAAGGATGCAAAATCAACGGCTTGATTCATCCTTAAACTGGCTAGGTATGGAGATCCACCAAGCTCTAACCAGCCACAACGAACCGCATAGGCAATCCCGTTTTCCTCATCCTGCTTAGTAACTGGCCCGTGACGGGTATATTTTAAAGCAATAATATGATCCTTTTCCCCTTTAACCGGAATCGTATCCATAATGATTTTCATGTTCTCCCAGGCATCTTGGTACCAGTATTGATCAGGATTATCAGGATTAATCTTATAGACATATAGATCTTCGGCATCTGTTCGAAAAACCGTCAGCCCCCAAGCTCCATCTTGATTATGGCCAATGGAAATTCCGGGAATCTCTGGCTCACCTCCTCCAATGACATCCCAACCTGGAGCAACCAAATGCGCCATGTACCTCAATGAGGGTGCAGCTTGCGTGCGATGGGGATCATTCGCCATCATGGGATAACCGCTTTGAGTATGCCGGCCATCAACAATCCAATTGTTGCTACCTAGTGTATTAATATCATTGGCCATGGCCAGTAGATAATCGGCTTCATCTGCTGCTGCCAACCCTCGATAATCTTCCATGGAGGTTCTGACAGATGCCATCAGGTCTTGCGGCTCAAAACGAACGGGTTTACGGTAAGCATTGTACAATTCCAGGATATCATCAAATAAGCGACTAGCATCTATTTTTGCATCCATGTTCAAATCCGGGGTATGTGGATGAAACCAGGAAAGTTCCCTAGCCTTTTCCACTCCTACTCGACTGATCAATCGCGCCACCTTTAGCTCATCTCCTATATTACCCAACAGCCCCTGGTGTCTGGAAATCACCACCTCAGGCGTCCAAGTTTGAGGCTTAGTTTTAAGTAGTTTAAACTCCAAAGGCAATTCCTCTGGCTTGGCGTTTGCTTGCTTGATATAGGCATTTACCCCAGCTACAAAGGCCATGATAATAGCTTGCCCTCTTTCATGATAATGGCTCATTTCTCGCTGGATATCCCCTCTAAACATGAACAGTCGGGTACCAACATCTCTCTTCAACTCCCGCGGCCCCAATAACTCAGCAACCGTTCCTGTGGCTTGTCTGCGCCATATTTCAAGCTGAAATAGACGGTCTCGAGCTGCGTTGTATCCCTGTGCAAAGAATAAATCATGTTCATTTTGCGCATAAATGTGAGGAACCCCCCATTCATCAACGATAATCTCTACCGATTCCTGTAGACCTTCAACGGTCAGTTGACTGGTTTGCGCACTTAGATAGAAAGTTAGGAGCAGTAATATTAGTACAGAAGTAGTTTTTCGTTTTAGCATGGGCAAATATTTTGGTTGATGGATATAGAAGTCATCTTCGAAGTACTAGTTCATGTTCTAAGTTAAGTTTAGTTGACGGAAATCGGCAGCAAATGAAAAAAATAATCCATTGATCCGTCACGAACGTTAAATCCCGAGTTTATAAGTACAAGAGCTCCGACCATTCTAGTAGCTACAAATCGAACCGGGCACTAAGGTTGCAATCATCATCACTCCATCCCAAAAACCTGGAGTGGCCTCAGAGGTTATTTTCATTTCTTCACTTAAAATCATGAATGATGAACATCAAATCATTGAGTTTTGGTTTGGTCGTACTGCTGCTCAGCGCATTCGCGATCAGCTGCGATAGAAGTGCAGCAGATCAAACTGAGCCAAAAATAGATGGGATTGCCGTGAAAGCACCTCTTTTTGGTTTACAGCAGTATCATACCGAATTAGAGGTAGGAACATTTGTCTCCGGCTTAGCTGTTGCTCAGCAAGATCAAAAGGTCTATGCTGGAATGTTCAAGACGATTGCTCAAACGATCACCAAAGAAAAAGGTGAATTAGTTAATTATTACATTGACGAGCAAACTTCGAAAGAAGGGGAGCTACATTATTTCCTGGTGCTCCAAGGTGAACTCGAAGATGGTAGCTACCTCACTACTGGTATGCACCTATTACCTGATGAGTCTACTACTATTGAAAAGGACGGCGAATATGAGATCATAGCCATTAGCATTGACCCTCGACCCATTTTCCATTGGTCATGTAGAGGTAACATTTGCAATACTTGCCAATATGATCTTAGTCAACTCGATGGTTGTCGCTGCTCCTTTGGCATTGATGATTGTAAGCGCTATTATCCAGATCAGGATCCAACTTAATATCGTATAGGTCTGAGCGATAATTAGCGAAGATCTATCCCCAGTGGGCATCCAAAGCATGCTGGGTGCCCACTACCCTAACTTTCTTCTACCCATTTCAGGCCCTACTTGACGGAATACCGAGACTAGGTTAGAAAAAATTATTTAGCTAGCAGGAAAAAAAACGCTATTCGGCTTGTCATATTCTCGACGGAATGAAAGTTCCCTTGTATAAATATGGTCAAAATCGATATTTTGGTGTTTGATACGAAAATACCGACTAAATCCTTTCCTGTGAGAGATCTACTGAAGTTGTTGTGCCTGGTGACCTACCTTGCTGTTCTCCCCTTTACTCTATTTGCTCAAACCAATGAGGGAAGGGCCTTTTGGTGTGCTTTTATGGAGCATCGAGATGAAAACCGAAATACTAAAGTATTGATGATTACCTCCAAGCAGAGTACGAGTGGGACCGTTAGTATGCCGCTTACTGGTTGGACTCAAAATTTTTCGGTCGTGGCTAATGGAGTGAGTCTCATCACCCTCCCTGCTAATGCGGAAACCTTTGGATCGGAAACTGTTACCTCCACGGGGATTAATATAGTGGCCAATGATCCGATATCAGTCTACATGCATCAATATTTTTCGATGCGGTCGGAGGCTTCAGTAGTATTACCCAATTCCTCGATTGGCGACGAGTATTTCGTCATGACCTATGAAGGAGTGGAACGCAGTGGCACCGTTTTTCCCTCAGAATTTCTTATTGTAGCTACCCAAGATGAAACCACGATTACCATAACGGTGAGTGATAATACAGTTCGAGGTCGCGGCCCCGGCAGTAGTTTTGACATAACCTTAGATCAAGGACAAACGTACCAAGTGCAGGCTCTAGCTGGTTCTGGTGACCTTACCGGTTCTCATGTGCAAGGAGACAAGGATTTTGCGCTCTTCGGCGGCAATAAATGGACTCAAGTGCCTAAGAATTGCGAGGCTAGGGACAACTTATTGGAACAGATGTACCCCTTGGCTACTTGGGGGAAATTGTTCGTTACGGTTCCAAATGACAAGGTCCTCTATGATGTGTTTCGAATACTGGCCTCCGAAGATAACACCGTAGTTACCGTGGCAGGCTCCGGAACACAAACTTACAATCTCAACCAAGGCGAATTTGTGGAATATCAGGCCTCACAAGCTTCCTTTATTAGCGCCGATGCCCCAATCCTAGTGGGCCAATTCAACGTTGGTGCCAATTGCAATGGACATACCCTAGGCGATCCCTCAATGGTCATTTTAAATACAGTAGAGCAAACGCGGGATACCGTTACCTTGTTCAACTCTTCCTTCCAGGATATTACAGAGAATTACATCAACGTAATCGCACAAACTGTGGATATTGAGAATGTCTTATTTGACGGCAGTCGTTTAGGAGATATGGGGCTATCAATCGGGGCCGTCGGCCCCAATGATGAATTCTCTTATGCTCGGGTCACGGTGAATTCCGGAGCGCATACAATCATTTCGCAAGGTTGCGGGGTGATCGCGACTGCTTATGGCTATGGTTTTGTGGAATCCTATGCTTATAGTGGTGGAGCCAGCTTTAATGAGATCAACGCTAATCCGATTCCGGAAGGAGGTTGTCTTAATGATACCATCTTTTTCGATACTGGTTTGGAACCGCCTCGATTTTCTTTTGATTGGGACCTTGGTGATGGCACCATGACCACTTTAAATAAGTTCCAGCACTTTTATAATGGTCTCGGCGAATACCCGGTGCGGCTGATTTTAACAGATCATTGCTTGTTAAAAGTAGACACCTTATATCGAGACCTTTTGGTCAGCCTCCGGCAGGCGGTAGACGCAACGGACTTGGTAGAACTATGTCAAGGGGAAGAAATTCAATTGAGTGCCACCGACCTGGAAGGGGCTCGCTACGAATGGCAAGGCCCCAGGCAGTACTTTTCCGAAGAACAATTTCCCATTATTACAGATGCAGATCCTGACATGAGCGGTGAATATGAAGTGATTGGCATTGTTTCTGGCTGTGCCACTTTCCCCGCCTTCACTCCTGTAACCGTTTACCCTACCCCGATACCAGACCTGGGTCCCGATACCTTATTCTGTGCCAGAGACTTTGCTTTTGAATTGGATCCGGGCGAATTCGCCACCTATCGTTGGCAGGATAACTCCTTAGCTAATAACTATGAAGTAGTATTTGAAGGTAACTATGCCGTGACGGTCACGAGCGATTTTGGCTGTCAGGGAGAAGACGAGGTGAGCTTAGTGGAACAATGTCCAACCAAGATTTTTGTGCCTAATATCTTTAGTCCAAATGATGATAACATCAATGATGACTTTGGTCCGTTTGGCACGGACATCATTAGCCTACATATGCAAATCTTTGATCGCTGGGGTAATTTGGTTTTTGAAACATTCGATGAAAACAATCATTGGAATGGTGAATGGAATAACCAGCCTGCTCCCAATGGAGTTTATGTCTGGTTTATCGAGCTAGAAGGATATTTGAGAGACGGGAATACCTTCAGTCAGAAGAAGACGGGGTCCGTGACTCTAGTGCGTTAATTTTCACGAACCCTAGGCGATATATTTCTTGCTAGCTGGCTCCAACTGGTCTAAACTATTGTCCTAATTGAAATTGAAGGCCGATCAATCCATTGAATAGTATTTGTCTTTCTTGAAATGCAGCATTCGCTTTCACCGTATTTGGATAGGCTTTAGCCTGCACACCACCCAGGAACCGCCACCTTTCACTTAGCCTATAGGAAATAGCTCCCTGCACTTGGGCGCCCCAAAGGTTTGATTGCCGATAAGGCATTTGAGCGAGCGACTGGTATTCCCCAATAGCGTTAGCATCTGCATGAACCTTTCCTTCCTTACGCTGTACAAAGCCGTATAACACTCCAAGATTGAGATCTAGCCCTATACTACGAGTCAACTGCTGTCGATAACCTACTAGCATTGGAAGTTCCGTCAGATTCTGGGTATTATAGATTACCGTCTTCACAGATTCCGTCACGGGTACAGTAACTTCTCCTCTAATTTCAGTAGTCGTACCATCGGCTCGCTGGATGATCTCTGTTACTTGATCTTCCAGCACTTTATCAAAGGTCCGTTCATATTGATCCTCAAAACGTTCGAATGCGACTTGATGTCTTATTCCTGTTTGAACATACCAATTCGATCTAAAATCTTTGCGAACATCAAAACTAAAGCTGTATGCTTCCATGACGGTCTCACTCCCCTCTCTCCTCGTTAATAGAGATGCTAGCTCCGCAGTGGAAGCAGTACTAGCCTTTAAAGTTCGCTGCTGTATCCCCGCTGTGCTACTAAAGCCAATCCACCAAGCTCCATCACTTTGTCTTCTTGTTCTTCTAGATAAAGCTTCCTTGAGCGCTAAGGCGGTAAAACCCTCCACTTGTGATCCAGACAAGGGCAAAAAGGAGCGCGAAGGTAAGTTAGCTAGGCGCTGCCGTACAGGGGAAGTTAAGCTACTGCTGTAAACTGAACTAGGATCATCAATAGCCCCGCCTTCGATCTCAGGTGATTTCTTAAATGCTGGCACCGCGTATCTGTTATCTACAGTAGGACTTTCTTGGCTTACTGAAGCAAAACTCGTAACTCCTTGTCCAGCAGATTGCGAAGCCGTTTGGCCTTTCCCTCTTAGCTCCCTTTGCATCGAGTTCTTGGCTTCTGTTGAATTCTTAGGCTCCAGGGTAGAAGTGGTCTTGATCTTCTGAGAATTCACAGTAGGTGCAAGCTTATCTTCCTCCGACTTAGCTGTTGCTATGGCGTCAATTGCAGGCCCATCATCCAGCGCATCGGGAAGGAGGAAAATAAAAAGGCATAGGATCATACCAGCAGCACCTAGCCACCAAAACCAGGCTCCTCTTCTTTTCTTTCTTTGGTTTCTTGTCCGCTCCAACTTGGACCAGGCCCCTTCAAGGTCCATCGGAGACGGGTAGTTACCGAGGCTAGTCCTCAGTTTTTCTTCAAGCCGGTCTTTTTGCATAGTTTTTTTTCGTTAGAGGTTGAAGAAATTGTTTTAGCAATCTTTTAGCTCGGGCTAGTTGAGAACGAGAAGTACTTTCCGTAATTCCTAATTTATTGGCAATCTCTTTATGGCTCCATCCTTCGAAAACAGCCAGGTTTAATACTTCCCTATAGCCATCAGGCAATCGCCGTACGGCGGCCAAGAGTTGCTCCTCTGAAATAGCGGCTAAGCTATCATCAGGCAGGCTTAATTCAGGCAGCTCTGCTCTAAACTCTATATCAGGTTCACGTTTAGACTTTCGGTAGGATTGTAGGATCCTATTGGTGCAAAGCCGATACAGCCAAGCTTCAAAAGGACCTTTATTTGCATCGTACTTTTGGATGTTCTTGAAGAGCGTCAAGAAACATTCCTGGAGATAATCTTGTGCCAAGCCTTCGTCCTTGGTATACCTTCTACAAAGGCTTAACACCTTAGGTGCCAGGCGGAAAAAGAGTTCTTTCTCCGCCCGGCTACTTTGGGACTTACACTTTTCAACTAGTTGCTCGAGGTTCATGTAGTGGGATTACATAGGGATTGTTGCTAAGATAGTATCTTCTATAGTACTTGATCACTCTAGCACAGCAGAGAGCTCCAATACACAGTTCTCCGTTTCTTCTCCGGTGACTTCGTTTATGAGTCGAACTCCGTTTACCTGAAAGATAACTGCCTCACCTGGCTCATCACCATACTGCAAAACCGTAATTTCATGGTCTCCTGCAAATTGGAAGATAATTCCGGGTGCATCAATCACTTGTCGTTCAAAGCTCATTCCCCAAACTGGGTTCATGGGGTCATTGGTCCAATTCACAAAATTGAATTTATAAATAACCTTTCCGGCTGCACCTTGGGTATTGTCGGTACTCATTAGTTGGTAAAACGACAAGGAATCACTTGGCTGTTGGGTGGCCGTACAGTTGTTGAGCACATAATCGGCTTGGCCGGGAATTCTAATTCGCATTTCAGAAGTGAAGGCTGTTCCACAAGCTTCGACATTGCCTACGTTAACGGTAGGACTAACAGCGAAAGATTCTTCGTTACCTCTAACCTGATCCGTCCAATCTATCCCCAACACGGTAAAACTAGATGCATTACAAGATCTAAAGGCACCAGCTAGGCTTCCGTCTGGTTGGGGAGAAATAAGTTGCGCCTGATTGTCAATTCTAATTACCGCTATCCCATCTGTAATAGCGTTGTTATCGCAATTCACCAAGTTTCCAGTAAGGGTAACCCATTCATCATTTAATTCCAAGTTGATAATTCCTAGATCAAGGTCATCACTTAAGCTTCCCAGGTCTGCGGTGTAAATCACGTCATCACAATTCGGATCAATCAATTCCAAGATTAAGGACGTGCCCTTGATGACCTTCCCTCTGAAGGAACCGTCACTAGATAGATTCATGGAACCTTGCCTATTTAAAGCGTCAGCTCTTACTCGAACAAGGCCTGCCACCTCGAATTTATCCGCTCGGAAAGTTCCCGATAGCTCCACTAGGTCGTATGGTACATCACAATTCCAGAAGGTAAAGTGAGTAACATTACCAAGGTAGTTGTTCCCCACTAAATCCGCACTCCCTTCCTCCATCCAAAGCCCGGAGTTCTCATCAAAGTGCCAGAGTGGGAGTGACTGAGGCGCCTGACTCAACAGGGCCATTGGAACGGGCATGGTCAATTGAGCTGGGCTAGAAATCTGCAGCGACTCACCAGATTCACCTTCTAGTTCAACATTAATCATACCAAAACTCTGTAAGGTTCGGCTTTCACCTTCCGTGGTAAGTGCCTGTAAATTTCCAGGCATGATCTCTTCTAGGTCCGGATCGGTCGGATCTATATAGGTAGCATATACATTAACTTGTCCATTATACGCATTGCCTTGATCATCAGTGAAGGCATTCGCAGCAAAACTGACACCACTTCCATTAGGAAGTTGCAGTTGCCCTCCCTGACCTGCGTCGAAAGTAGCTATAACTAGTCGCTGAGTCAGTTGGATCTTAGTCTTTAGAATTGTTTCAGAGATCGGTAAGATCGTTTGAAAAGCATCAAAATATCCGTCTTTAGAAACTTTCAGGACGGCCTCTTCTCCATTTACGAGATCATCGATAGTAAAAATTCCATCTTCATTTGTTTCCGTCTGTTGGCTCCCCCAATGTACGGTGGCATTTTCCAATGGAAAGCCTTGTCGATCTAGTACCAGGCCTCTGATCGTGGATTCAATCGTAATCTTCGGAGCTGGAGGTTGGCCTTCAGTGGTAGTAGTAACAATGCTGTCTTTTTTGCAGCTGCCTAATAAAATCAGGCATAGTGTAAATAGTAATAGCGTTTTAGTCTTCATAACTTTTTCTTAGGAGTAAAAATGGGTTCTGACGCGTCCTCGTATATATATTATGCTTGGGATACCGAAACGCTGCACGCAAGACAAAATATATTTTCAGAAAGGCAACAGCTTATCCCCCCTACCCTTCCCCTAACATCTGAATCCCCCAGTTCAAATGTTGCATGATCTCTGATGCCCAACCCAAACGCAATGTTTTCTAAACCGTGAGGCTATCCGATTTACTATTTTTGCCACAGAAATTCATTTAAAAGAAATTTCCATCTGAGTATATTTTTACTTTACTTGAGTAACAATAAAGACATAAAAAAAGGAAACATGAATTTCATGCTTCCTCTTTTGCGGTTATACAAGAGTTTGTATACTTAAATCTTATCGTCATGGGCAATGACTGCGGTTGTAAAATTTTTATGACTTCCTAAGTCAACAAGTTGCCTTCATTCAGTGGCATAAAGATCAGGATTGTCCCGGTTTTCCATCTGGACATTTTTACCAATAACTAGCACATTTTAATCTTTATGCCTGATTTACAGGGTTCCTATTTATCCGCCACTGTAGATGATGGTCTGGGGGCTGTGTCTTTAGCGAGTTTTTCGAGATTGCGCATGGTTTTAGTGGGGCCTTGGGTAATTGCCATGTTGATGAGCCAAGCGGGCAACTTGCCTCCTGGATCCGCCACCGCCCGATAGTCAATTTCAACTCTACCATCTTCTAGTGGCCAAACTCTCCAGTAGGACTCTAACATTGGCATGCGTACCATTTTCTTCTTCTTGGGGAGGTAATCAGGTACCGCCACTGATTTGGAGGTATAAATTTTTGATACAGGATCTAGCGACTGTTTGGAATGGATGATCATATCTCGATCACTGAGTGGAAAGGGGAAATCGGATTCTACAAAATAGTACATTTCGTTTTCACCCACCTCTTTCAACACTGCTGGATTTCGACTTTTAAACACCCACTTGTCGTAATCTTCCACCTGCGTCAAAAGATTGAGCAAATGGTCAAAATCCACATCCATTCTCGTCTTAATCCTTACTTCTTTAATCTTGGAAATTTTATTAGAGCGTGTGTATACCTTGGTCTCTCCATCCTGTTTGACTAAGGACCAATCTTGCTTTTTGGTAGATTGACTAAAAATAGGATGGTTTATCACTATCAGTAATGCTAATAGTGCAAAGAACTTAAGTAAACTGCTCATAAGACTCAAGGATTGGGATTATAGACTTGTTAGTAGTCTAAGATCATTGTTCAGTATCGAAACATTCCAAAATTAACAATCCTTGAGGACTTCAGTCTATGAAAGTCCTTAAAAATCCAGTCCGCTCTAAAATTCCTCTCGCAACCGAAAGGCTTTTCTCATCCTGGAGATCAGAACATTTGCTTCTTGGAAGTTTAATGTTTGCTGACCATCAGAGAAGGCCTTTTCTGGCGTAGCGTGAACTTCAAAGATTACTCCATCAGCCCCAGCCATTACACTCGCCAAGGCAATTTTGTCGACAAATTTACGAACTCCGATACCATGAGAAGGGTCTGCAATTACAGGAAGATGTGATTTTTCCTTGAGCATCGCAATCGCATTAATATCCATCGTGTTACGGTAGGCTTTCTCAAAAGTTCGAATGCCTCTTTCGCATAACATGATCTTCTCATTACCATGTGAGAAGATGTATTCGGCAGACTGTAGCAATTCATCCAGGGTTCCGGAGATTCCTCGCTTTAGCAGCACAGGTTTGTCCACTTCCCCTAGGGCGTCTAACAGATTAAAATTTTGCGAATTGCGAGCTCCTACTTGAAAGATATCAATGTAATCAGCCATGGCTTCGATCTGCTCTACCATCATGACTTCCGTTATGATAGCAATCCCGGCCTCCTTGGCCATGGAATGCCAGAGTTTCAAGCCGTCAATGCCCAGTCCTCTAAAGGAATAAGGTGAACTTCTGGGCTTGTAGACTCCACCCCGCATGATCTTTACCCTATTTTTCTTCAAATGCTGGATGGTGGCGGCTATTTGCTCTTCAGATTCTATAGAACATGGACCCGCCATCAAGGCAAAATGACCTGATCCAATTTGAATATCTTCTCCAATCTGGAGTACGGTATCATTTACCTTCCACTTTCGGGATACCAGTTTATAGGCGTCGCTCACCCGGTGTATATCCCGGATACCCGGCAGATTTCCGATGCCTCTAATATCAAACTCTCCCTTACCTACACCGATTAAGTAGTTGGCAAATTGAGTCTTGACATTAGTTGCTTTAAACTTGATGGAAGCTAATTTATCCGAAAGCTGCTGTTGCTCGGCAGGGGTAATATTTGGATCTAGTTGTATGATCATGATCTGTTATTTTGCAGGTAATTCCACTCAAGCAATTATACCATGTATTGCAACTTGGTCGGAATCTCTCCTTTTATCTTCTGTACAAATAGTTTGGTGTCGTTTTCAATGTCCTCAGCCTTGGCTAACATTTTAATGTAGGCGCTACCGATAATCGCTCCATTGGCATATTGACAGGCTGTTTCAAAGGTTTCATGACTAGAAATACCAAAGCCGATCAAACGCGGGTTTTTCAATTGCAGTGCATTGATTCGGTTAAAATAGGACAGCTGAAGGTCCGAGATAGTATTTTTGGCTCCGGTAATAGATGAATTGGACACCATATAGATAAATCCATTCGTCAGTTCATCTACTTTTCGGATTCGCTCTTCACTGGTTTGCGGCGTGATCAAGAAACTGATATGTAAACCTGCTTTCTCGAACATATCTCGATAGTACTGCTCATACTCGTACAGTGGAAGATCGGGTAAGATTACCCCATCAATACCTACCTCAACACATTTATCGATAAAGGCTTGTATGCCATATTGCATGACTTGATTAAAATAGCCCATCATTATGAGTGGGATCTCAGTATGTGCTCTGACTTCAGTAATCTGTTCAAAAAGCAAAGGTAAGGTCATCCCGTTAGCTAAGGCTTTCTGGCCGCTTTCTTGAATAGTAGGGCCATCTGCCAGGGGATCAGAATATGGCATTCCAAGCTCAATAAGATCAACACCTGCTTTTTCCAAAGACAAGATAATTTCTTTAGTATCCGTCAATTCTGGATAACCAGCCGTGAAGTAAATATTGAGGATATGGTCATTTTTTTGGCTAAATAACTGGTCTAATCGATTCATAACTAGCTAATTTTTCCGATACCACTGAAACGGTCTAGGTGTTTAATATAGGTGTTTAGGTCTTTATCTCCCCTTCCAGAGAGGCAAATCACAATCACATCATCTCGCTGAAAAGAAATCTTATCTAGGGCAGAAAAAGCATGCGCTGTTTCTAAGGCTGGAATAATTCCTTCTTTACGGCTTAAGAAAAAGGCCGCCTCTAGAGCATCATGATCTGTAATACTAACAGCTTCTGCTCTTCCACTCTTAATCAGATGGGCATGCAAAGGTCCTATCCCAGGATAATCCAAGCCAGCAGAAATAGAGTATGGCTCGACAATCTGACCATCAGTTGTTTGCATTAACAAGGTACGACTACCATGAATTACGCCCTCGGTCCCCAATACACTGGTGGCAGCTGATTCTCCGCTATTAATGCCTAGTCCTGCTGCTTCCACAGCTACTAATCTGACCTCCTTTTCATTCAAGTAGTGATAAAAAGCTCCTGCGGCATTACTTCCACCTCCCACACAGGCAACGATCATATCGGGATTTGCTTTTCCGGTATGTTCTTCCAATTGCCATTTCATTTCTTCACTGATCACGGACTGAAAACGGGCAACCATATCCGGATAAGGATGAGGGCCCACAACCGATCCGATAATGTAGTGTGTGTCTACCGGATTATTAATCCAATCGCGGATGGCTTCATTCGTCGCATCCTTTAGTGTTTGACTGCCGCTCACTGCCGGTCTCACTTCTGCACCCAACATCCTCATCCTGGAGACATTTGGCGCTTGTCGCTCAATATCCACTGCTCCCATGTAAACAATGCATTGGATCCCCATGAGCGCACATACTGTAGCTGTAGCTACCCCATGCTGGCCCGCCCCAGTCTCGGCAATGATCCTGGTCTTTCCGAGACGCTTTGCCATCAGGATCTGCCCGATGGTATTGTTGATCTTATGCGCACCGGTATGGTTGAGATCTTCGCGTTTAAGGTAAATAGTGGTTTGGTAGTGTTCTGATAAGCGCTTCGCCAAGTACAGTGGAGAAGGTCTTCCGACATAATCTTTCAACAGCTGCTGAAACTCTTTTTGGAAGGCATCTTCTTGCATGATCTGCACATAGTGCTGGCGCAGCTCTTCTACATTGGGATGGAGCATTTCTGGGATGTAAGCCCCGCCAAAATCTCCATAGTAGCCTTTTTCGTTGATCGCTATCATAATTATTCTGTTAAATATCCACCATCTTCGTGGAGTTCAGTTCATTCAAAAATGATTGTATTTTGGGTACATCTTTGAGCGCAGGCGACGATTCAAATCGGCTGTTAATATCAACTCCGACCATCTGCTTGAAATTAAGCTGCCGGACAGCCTCCGCATCTTCCGCTCCAATTCCACCGCTAAGCAGGTAGGAAATCATACCCTCATATTGTTCCATAAGCTCCCAGTTAAACTGCTTACCCGTTCCCCCATATTTGTCTCCGTTTGCCTTGGTATCGAAAATGAACAGAGAGCAAAAGCGTTCATAGGCTCTGGTTTGTTGAAAATCGAATTTTTCATCAACTGAAAAGGCCTTGATCAACTGAGCGGAACGCATGGAGGTGATGTCCCAATACGTTTTAATCTCCTGGCAATATTCTGCACTCTCGTTTCCATGCAATTGCACATAATCTAACTGGAAGTCATGCACGGCGTTCAAAATAGCTTCAAACTCTGCATTTACGAATACGCCTACGCGTTTGACGTTCCCAAATTTTTCTAAGTTGTCTTGTACCCAATCTCCTAAATTGGATTGGCCTACAAATCTGGATGACTTTGGGTAGAAAATAAAGCCCATGTAATCGATAGGGAGTTGCAATACAGCCTCAATATTGGCTGGCTCTCTCATTCCACATACTTTCACTTGCATAATGATTCTGGTTTAGGTAGAAAACTGTCATAGGTTTTGTACAGCCAATAACGGTTGTGAAAGAGGAACTATTACTATGAAACTGTTTGAATTTAACAATGTGGTTTTGTTATGACCTTTTTTCGTCACCTAGCGCTGCTATTTTTATCGATAAGCGCCTCAATTGGCAAAAAATAGGCCTATAATCAAAAGCCAAATTCAAACCGTTTTTTAGGCTATCGCATTCTCCAATAGATCTTCGATTGCATTGATTCTTTCAATGAAATGCTTACAAGTCTTAGCGGGGTCTGGCGTTTTCATAAAATGTTCCCCGATCAAGAAACCTTGGAAGCCCACTTGCCTCAGTTGTACGATAGCGTTGGGATCACTAATCCCACTTTCAGAAATCCTTACAAAATCGGCCGGAATCTTATCGAATAACCCTATCGAAGTTTGGATACTGACTGTAAAATCCTTGAGATTACGGTTATTAACTCCGACCACATCAATTTCAGGGCACAGCTTGCTCAACTGCTCTTCAGAATGAATCTCCATTAGCACTTCCAAGCCCAAACTCTTCGCCAAACCTGCCAACACCTTCACTTGCTTCGCCTCCAAACATTCTGCTATCAAAAGAATAACATCTGCTCCAATTGATCGCGCTTCAAAGATCTGGTAGGGATCAATGACGAAATCCTTTCTGAGGATCGGACAAAAATTAAACTTCCTGGCTTCCTGCAAGTCAGCACTACTGCCTTTAAAAAATTGCTCATCGGTCAGCACAGAAAGTGCTGAGGCCCCCGCTTGCATATAACCGATGGTCACTTGCTCTACTTTAGCAAAAGGATTGATATCTCCTTTGGAGGGAGAATGCCGTTTGAATTCCGCAATGATTCCCGATTTATCCTCACGGAGGAGGTACTTCTTTAAGGAAACCGTGGGTGTATCATAGTAGACACTCTTTTCTAATAGCTTTACAGGGAACAGTTCCTTGCGCTGTTCCACTTCGCCCATCTTATGTCTTACGATCTTATCTAGAATAGTCATAAGCTATATGTTTTGATCTTTTATGCAACTACTATACTGCCACAAGTTTTTGGAAAGTGGCTTGTGCCTTTTTACTAACTATACTCTCCTTGGCCTCTGCTATGCAGTCTTCTAGGGATTGCTCTGGCTTAATGCAATGAATGGCTACTCCTGCATTGGCAGACACCACCGAAAGCTGGGCTGCGGTGCATTCATTAGCCAGCACATTCTTGAAGATAGTAGCAGCCTCTTCGGCCGTATCCCCCCCATGCAGATCGGCCTGAGTCAGAGCATCCATCCCCAAATCATCAGCATTCATCAATTGCTCACTTTGATTAGTTCGTAGCTTGAATTGTCCTGTCAGAGATATCTCATCATAGCCATCCAACGCATATACGATGGAGAACTGCCGCCCAGTCTCCTGCATGATGTATTGATACATGCGAGATAAGGCTAAGCTAAAGGTTCCAAATAATTGGTAACGGGGTTGCAATGGATTTACCAATGGTCCAAGCATATTGAAAAAGGTAGGAACCTTCAAAGCCCGACGGGTTGGGACCACTTCTTTCATGGCGGGGTGAAACAAGGGGGCGTGAAGAAAGCAAATATTAGCCTCTTCCAACTGGCGCCTGAGCTTGTCTGTCTCATTGGTAAACTCATACCCCATTGCGATGAGCACATCTGATGAACCTACGGAGGAGGATACACCATAGCTTCCATGTTTACTTACCTTGTAACCAGCGCCGGCGACGACCACGGCAGATAAAGTAGAGATATTGAAAGTGTTTTTACCATCTCCTCCTGTACCAACAATGTCAATCGTATCTACTCCTCCGATATCTACCTTGACACACAATTCTAACATAGCGTCACGGAATCCTTGGATTTCCTCCAGTGTAATGGGCCGCACATTAAATACAGTTACAAAACTCGCCACTTGGATTGGATCAAATGCCCCCGCAGATATCTTCATCAGTATCGCCTTAGCTT
>JAHQWA010000351.1 GCA_019634045.1 Saprospiraceae bacterium | reverse complement strand
GTGTCTAAATCAGACCTAGCGCTCCTCTTTCCCAACATTGGTAACTTCTACAACACCATGTCGACGAGCCCACCCCTGGGCTTTATGAATCTGAGTTGATCTCTGATTAGTCAGCCGCTCATGCGGGTGAGTGTTTGCCCTTTGCAGTGGAGTAAAGGGTTTTTTATCAAATTGTTACATATTTAAAAGTAAGATAAATGAAGAATTGGACACTGATCACTCAGGCGGTGAGTGGATACCTAATCTTAGGTATGCTCCTAGCCGCCAACCTCCTGTCTGCGCAATGCGAAGATGCCGATGCCAGCATCTGGCTAGATACTTGGGCCTCCTGTCAGCCCAGCCTTAATCCTAAGGCCGAATATGGGAACTCCCATTGGATTCAATACGATTTCGGGAGTGTTAGAAACTTATCTAAGACTTGGGTTTGGAATACCAATGATCCCAATAAGCTTCAACAGGGGTTTCAGCAGGTTAAGGTGGATTATTCTGTTAGTGGAGAGGAATGGACTTACTGGGGAGAAATGACCTTTCCGATGGGGATAGGGCAGGCGGTATATGGCGGGTTCTCCGGTCCTGATCTGGTGGGCATCCAAGCTCAATATGTATTGCTAACAGCGCTATCCAATTATGGAGATGCTGCTTGCTTCGGGCTAGCTGAAATCAAGTTTAATCTACTACCGAATCAGTCTCTGGATAGTATCCCGAGTAGGGGAGATGATTGTGCGGCGATCGAGGAGGTGTACGTGGAAGCGGTCACCGAATCCGAAGCCTTTTTGAGTTGGGACTATGAGTTAGAAGGAGATGAAGCCTTCTTTGTGGTGGAATATCGCACAGGAGAGGGGGAGTGGATGGAGGCGGAAACGGATGAAGCCGAAATTCTCTTAATTGATCTCGAGCCAGATACAGATTATGAATTTCGCGTAGCGATTATCTGTGAGGAAGAGGCTTTTTATTCTGAGGTGGAGGATTTTACTACAGGGGAACAAGATCCGGATTGCTTTCGGGTGGAAGGAATCATGGTTTCTGAAATTACGGGGAACTCGGCACAGGTAAGTTGGCCTGGAGGGGATGATTTTGACCTCTTTTTCTTTCGTTATACGAAGGCAGATGAATTAGATATCGAAATGGATGAAACGGAAGAGGACAACGTACTGCTGGAAGAGTTGGAGCCTTATACGGACTATATTCTACAAGTAGGAGTGATTTGCGGGGAGGAAATAGCTTGGAGTGCATCGGTCTATTTTACCACTACGGGAACTACTGCTACAGGAGATCCCAATTCGCCGATTGCGAACTATAAGGTCTTTCCCAATCCTACGAATGCCAATATCGTACTGGAGTTTAATACACTGGAGCAAGAACCCTTGATCTATTATTTATCCAATACCATGGGTAGCACCATTCTACAAGGACAGTATAGATCTCAAGTGGGGACGAATCGCCACACCTTCAATCTATCTAACTTCCCTGATGGCGTGTATATTCTAGCTATGAAAACGAAAGATGGCCGCCAGCGGATGACGGAGCGAATAGTGAAAATTGGCCAATAGAAAGGGAAAAACAGGTATAGTTATCACAGAAGGAAGTCGGTTGAGAAAGATTGACTTCCTTCCTTTTGTACTCGCCCCTACCAATAGATTCGGAATAAAAACTGCATGCTCTGTCCGATTAGAAATTTATCAAAAACGCGGATCTGTGGATCTGGGTCCTCAAGCTCATCTTCCAAAAAGATGTAATGATCTCTTTGGAACAGGTTTTCGTGATCTAGTAGATTAAGCAAGGAAAGCGCTATTTCCCCCTTCCCGCCCTGATTGGAGAGTGAGAATTTACGGCTTAGGCTCAGGTCCAGCCGCTGATAATCAGGCAGCTTCCCGCTGTTTGGCGTAGGAAATAGTAGTTCATAATAGAACTCCTCCTCTTCTTCTTCATAAAACGCTTCAATATCATTAGGAGCGGAAAAGGGCAAACCACTTCGGTATTGATAGTTGAGCGAAAGCGTCCACGGACCACGAGTAAAGCTGTTCATGATGCTCAGCTTGTGTGGCTGATTGTTTGTAGCTACAAAGGGATCATCCTCGATATCGGGGAACAGATAGGTAGCCTCGCTAAAACTATAATTCAACCACAGTTTATAGTTGTTCCAACGTTTGGTGACCAAAAGATCAAGGCCGCTGGCCCTAGCATCACCCGAAGCGAATTCTTCTATATTATCTTGCCGCCGGAAGGCTGAAGAATAAGTGGAGAGCCCCCGAGTAATATGATGATAGGCTTCCACGTCAACCAACCAACCCTTTCCTTGATAAAGCGCACCTAGAGCCAGCTTCTGAGCTTGCTGTGAAGTATTGGTCTCCGTGCGACTAATGACCCAGACGGGGCTGTTTATGTCAAGATCATTTTCCCCAAATTCTCGCAGTTGCGTAATGTATTGCTGTAGCAGACCCGCCGAAAACTTCAATTTGAGTTTTTCATGTAAGGCCACTTGTGCATTGAGTCGAGGGGAGACGGCCACTTGCTGAGCTTCTTTGTAATAGGTGCCACGAAGTCCAATATCCACTTGCCATTTTCGATGCTGATACTGCAGACTCGAATACAGGTTGTGGAAGGTGCCGGACTGGTTGTTAAGATCTTGGTATTGCCCTTCGAATTGGGACCTGTAATCTATATTGAAATCCACCACTTTTTGATTGAAGGTATAGCCCATTAAAATGGCCAGATTGGGCTTCCAATTCCATTGATTATTCAATCCTACAGAAAGATCTCGAATCTGATTGAAGGTATTGTTTAAAAAGAGCTGAGTTTCTACACTGTCTTCCTGTTCTTCCTCAATCAAGTAATTGTAGTCATTACTATAATTTGAATAACTGCCAAATAATTTACCGGACCATTTGGGGGCTAGGGCGAGATCGAGGCTTGTGCTCACGGCCTCGGTGCCAAAGATGACGTCATCGGTCGTGAGCCAGTTCTCACCAAAGATCTGGGTAGTAAAATTAAAATCATTCTGGCTCTTGAAGTAGCTTAACTTGAGGCGAGCCTTTTTGGTCAGTTGCCAATTGAGTTTAGCGTTCCAATCATAAAACCTTAGGACTTGCTCAGGTCGCAGCTCATCTTCTGTTTCCACGACCTTGGTGCCTTGGAATACCTTGTTGGTGTAGCTTTCGAGAGTGGGCGTGCCAAACCAGGGAGTCAGAGATCGTCTACCAGATAATAATAGGGACAATTTTTTCGGTTGAATGGGCAAATCGATAAAAGCATGGGCTTCTGTCAAGGTGGTTCCTATTCCTGTTTTGAGTGTTGAGGTGATGGAGTCATTTAAGGAAATATCGATTACACCTCCTACTCGATCATCATATGCCGGATCGAAGACGCCTTTATAGACCTTTACATTTTCCACCACAAATGGATTGATAGCAGAGATCATTCCGAAGAAGTGACCGGGCTCATACAAACTCACCCCTTCCCAAAGAATAAGATTTTGGTCGGCTGTTCCGCCTCGAATCTGCAAATTGGTCGCACTTTCGTCACTGCTGGATATGCCAGGAAGATATTGGATCGTCTTGAGGAGGTCTTGCTCAATGTTGATATAGTTATTAGCAATTTGTTGGAAGCTGATGCCCACCGCATTGTAATGATCTCCTTCTTCAATACCATCCAGCAGATAGTCCTTGACTACGATTTCAGTGCTAAAGACCAAGGGATCCATGTCCAGCAAAAAGGTAGGGCAATTGTCTAGTTCGAAGGCACCAATGGGAACCTCTTTCTTTTGATAGCCGAGGTAACTCAGCGTGACCCATTCATTTTTCCGTGCAGTTACTTTACACTCAAAGCGACCATCGAGCGCAGACTGGGTTCCTTGGCGCCCGTCTCCTGTGAAGATATTGGCAAAGCCTAATGGGGAATTGGATTTGGCATCCAGTAAGTAACCACAGATAACGTATTCCTGTTTTTCAGCTAGGAAGACCAGTATGTTTTTGTTCACGATTTCAAAGCCTAGAGGAGTAGCGGCCAGTAGCTTCTCCAAGAAGGCGGTAGAAGTAAGGGATATACTGCCACTAAATCGATGAGCTTGCACTAGAGTCTGATCATAATTGAAGGTAAGGTCTGAGTTGCGTTCTATTTGTTGAATGACATCAATTAGGGGAGCATCATCGAATTGAAGGACGGAGTTTTGAGCGATCACCAGCAGAGGAATAAAAACGACTAAGAAACTCAATAATATACGCCGCCGCATAAGGTTTACAAGGGATTATGATTAAAGATATAGCATAAAGATACTAGATTTAGGCGGATCCCACGGTCTGCGAAGGCCATGTTCTCAGTCGGCTTCACCTGAAAATTCTCACCACAGAACGATCCCGGTCGATTTCATATTGCAATCCTTTCGGGCGGGTCAGGAGGTACAGAGCGGTATCTAGATTGTTATGTTGAAAATTGCCGACAAAGGGACTATCAATGTAGGGCCTTTCTAATTTCACATCATACTGCCGCTCCAATTCAGCGAAAGCCGCATCCCATGACTCTCCTTTAAATTCGGATTTACCTTCAGACCAAGCGGGGGATTGAGCCATCAAGTCTTGCTCAATATACCATTGGTTGTCGCGCCACTGACCCGCTTCACCTGCGACCAAGGTATCCCTTTGTCCATTCCTTTCAATGGCCACTTTGCCGCTGTAGCATTCCACACGAAAGTGCTGATCCCAGGCTCTTACATTGAAAGATGTTCCTAGTACCTGTACTGTTCCTTGATCCGTTTTTACAATGAATGGGACGCCTTTGGTCACTTCGAATAAGGCTTCTCCTTGCAAATCTACTATCCGTTCCTTTCCCCAATCTCCATCTTGGTATATAATACTCGAACCATCATTTAACACAATCGAGGAACCATCATTGAACGTCCGCTCCGCCATCTCCCCGGCAGCTGCTTCGAGGCTCAAGCTCCTGCTACCGACCCAAAACCATATCCCGAGCAATAGCGCAACACTGGCTGCTGCGCCCACGTACCACCGCCAATCTATCCGCCGAACCGTAGCCACTTTAGGTGGCATCCGAGTAGCTTTGAATTTTTCTAGGGCGGCCCGAACTTCTTGTAGGGT
>JAHQWA010000350.1 GCA_019634045.1 Saprospiraceae bacterium | reverse complement strand
TCGAACGGATTCCTGATAAAAATTAGGGCAGGCCCCTTCGACCATAACAGCCACGATATAATTAGTAGATACTAGCTCATCGAAGATGGGGCTGGTCGACCAGGTCTGGCCAGCATCAATACTATAGGAAATCGGCCCATTCCCGCTGGCAGTGATCTCAATTCGACCATCGTTGGCCGAACAATTTGAGGCTGGGGACACTTTTACCTCCTGGATAGTAGGGATCTCAATCAATTCCAGATCCACCCAAAAAGATTGCAGTTCACAATCACTATTTATCCTCCTGACAACTGGCTGGTATCGACCTGGTCCTAAATCTTCGAAGGAAGGGCTACGTTGCCAGGTCTCGCCATTATCGATGCTGTAGCGATAGTCTGCTGAAGGGCTGGATAGTTCAAATTCAATGTGCCCATCCGCTTGCAAGCAAGCCGAAGGATCCCTGCTATTAATCCGAGCCAAAGGTATTGGGGTGGGATTAGGAACGACTATAGGCGCCATATCGAGATTGGTACAGGCGCCATCCTCTGATTGAATTCGGGGTAGGTAATTGCCGGCGGGCAGGCGGCTAAAGGTAGGTGAAGTTTGCCAGCTAAGCCCACCGTCTATACTATATTGTAGATTATCACTTAGTTCTTCAAAAGAAATACGCCCATCAACGGTACCACAATCTGAAATCGCTTCCACCGTAAGGTTAGGTTCAGGTAATTCTTCATTTGCCTCTAGCGTGTAGGTCTCAGATTGGGACAATTGGCATGATCCCTGAGCGTAGCGGATGGCCAAGGTAAAAGTACCCTGGGCTAGGCCTTCAAAGTTGGCCTCCGTGGTCCAAGCTCCTCCATTTAAACTAAAGCTCAATCCATTCCCCGCCGCTGAATTTATACGAATGCTTCCATCCTCAGTGATGCAATCGGTAGGGGGAGTTAGCAGTGCCTCCAGCTCCGGAATCCGCTCATCATCATGCAAGGTGATCAGACCTGGATAGCGTTCAGGCTGACACTGGCTGCCCAATCGCCGAACTAGGACCTGATAACTGTCCGCTCCTAAACCGGTGAAATTAGGTTCCAATTGCCAAGTATTTCCCCCATCAATACTGAACTCTAGCGGAGCTTCATCATCGACTGTAATTCGAATACTCCCATCAACTGCCCCACAGAATGAGGGGTTTTCCCAATCTGCCTCAGGCGCAGATAAGTCCGCTGGGGCAAGGTCAAATGTGCCATTCAAAAGCGCAATGCATTCGTTTTCATTATTGCGAATTTCAATCGCATATACATTGGCGCCAAGGTTTTCAAAAACTGGCTGATCTTGCCAGTCCCCATCAGCCAAGCGAAAACTTACATCTGCTGCTGCATCAAACACTATCTCAATTCTTCCATCCTCCTGCTGGCAATCGCTTACCGGCGTAGCTTCTATTTCAACGTCCAAGGGGTCGATCGTGATGGCTAGATCAAATTGCAAGGGGATGGGCGCGCAATCCAGCTCTTCTCCCTGGACCAACACCTCATATATCCCAGCTGCTAAGGCCTGGAAACTGGGCTCGGGCTGCCAACTTATTCCGCCGTCAATCGAAAAACTCAAATTGTTAGTTTCTTCCGCCAATAGTATATGTATCTCCCCATCCGTACTTCCACAAGCGGCAGGAGGAATGGTCTCTACCCCTGCCACTTGAGCCAGAATGGGATGCTTTATTTCGCTATTGCCTTGGTAGATCGCCTGGCACTGCCCCTCCATGTCTTGCACCGACAGTTGGTATTGGCCGACCGATAAGCTGTCAAAAAGAGGCGATGCTTGCCAGTTTATTCCTCCATCAATACTATACAAGTAGTCCGTCTCTTCCCCTTCCAGCTGAAAGCGTATACTCCCCCCTTCTTCACAGCCGGCTGCCTGCTGAATATCTACCGCTAGAATACTAGGGCTTTCTGTTGTGGTCAATGAAATTATTCGCTCAGTAGTTGCCAGGCAGGGATACTGGAGGTTTCTTGCCTGGAATTGATAAGTTCCTACAACTAGATTATTCCATGCTGGATTCCTGGTCCAATCTACGCCTCCATTTATACTGTATTCCCATGTATCATTGATAGGAACCTCACCCAGGGAAATACGACCATTAGGTTCGCCACAAGCCGTAGGTTGCGCAATCAAAAGCTCGGGTTCCAAGGGCTGAATTGCATTGTTTAAAACGATCTCTTGAGCACCAAACTCACATGGCCGTCCTGCTATGCGGAGCAGTAACTGATAATTACCTTGCCTCAGCTGCTCAAATTTTGCCTGCTCTTGCCAACTTTCGCCTCCGTCAAGGCTAAACTCTATATCCTCTTCTTCATTTGATAGAATAATTTGAATCTCGCCATTTGCCTCATCGCATACGATCGGCTGAATGGTTTCAACCGAAAAATCAGGGAGTGGCGCCTCTTCCAAGACGGCCTCCTCCGACCAAGACCTGACACAACTCCCATCCGCATTCCTCGCCATAATCTGATACACTCCAGGTCGCAGGTTTGGAAAAGCACCGTAATTGGACCAGGACTGCCCGCCGTTGATACTGTACTGGTAACGGCCTTGCCCGCCATCGACTGGCCCTGCCAAAATCAGGCCATCTCGACCATCACAAATAGATGGGTGTCTGATCTCTACCTCTAGTGGAGGCAGCGTCGGACCAATTAGTCGAACTTCCTCTGCGAATTCTGTTCGACAATTGGTGGTTTTGTCTCTTAAAACCAGATCATAAATATCACTGGTCAAGTTAGGGAAGCGTGGGCTTTCTTGGAAGGTCAGGCCCCCATCAAGGCTGTATTCCATATCCGGATTGCCTTCTACCTCAACCCAAATAAGGCCATCGCTAGAACCACAATCTGTGGGCGAATCAGCAAAGATTTCAAAGGCCGGTAAGGCCGGGGGATTTAGTTCAATACTTAGGGGATATTGTTGCTCACAGGTACCATCCAATTTTCGGAACCTCAATACATAGGCTCCTTCTGTGAGTCCATTAAAGGAAGCTTGCGTTTGCCAGCTTTGTCCATTATTTAAACTATACTCCAAGGCCTCTCCAGATAGGGAGGCCAGATCGATTCGACCATCTGCACCCCCACAGCTGCTGGGTCCCGCTAAAGACAGTTCGACCTCTGGTGCAGTGGGAGCTGTCAAGTTGATAAGCGGGCCTGCGACACTACAGGACTGGTTACCATTTCGGACCTGGACGAGGAAACGGCCTCCAGCAAGGTTTTGAAACCTTGGATTCGAGGACCATGTACTTCCTCCATCTATACTATATTCTAAAGGGATGCTACTACTCGCTTGCACAAAAATCACCCCATCATTCAAGGAGCAATCCGAAGGATTACTCGTTTCTACACCTAATAACGCTGGTGTAGGGGGATCTTCCAATTGGATTAAACGGCCTGTACTTTCACAGTTTCCCGTCGTTCTTCTCACCATGGGCTGGTAATTTCCCGCTCGCAGGTTGGCAAATTGATTGCCTCCGCCCCAGGTTTGTCCGCCGTCAATGCTGTATTCTAGTCCGGTTTCTTCAGTTTGAATAGCAATGAATCCATTGGTTCCGTTACAGCTAGAAGGAGCAATATCTACAATATTGGCAATCACCGGGGGCATCGGCCCTTCTAGTTCTATGAGTGGGTAGGTCTGTACACAACTACCATTTTCATTCCTTAACCGTACTTCATAAGTACCGGAGGGCAGGTTCGAGGCCACAGCAATGGAGCCCCAAGAGGCACCTCCATCAAAACTATAGGAAATCGCTCCATCTCCTGCACTGGCCTCCACCTCAATTTGTCCATCGCTAAGACCACAATCCGAAGGGGGCTGGAAGGAGACCTCCCTGATCTCAGGCGCTACCCTAGCGTCAATAACTTCTTCTGGTAAAATTTGCAGACAAGTACCATCTACATTCCGAACCTTGATCGTATAGTTGCCAGCGGACAAAGCCGGAAATTCGCTAGAGGTTTGCCAATTCCCTTGCTCTAATTGGTATTCGTAGCTGCCATCAGCAATGACTTGAATAGAAGCATCTTGCTGACCACAGTCAGAAGTTGGATTAACCAGCACTCCCTCTATACTAGGAGGCGCAAGGGCTGGGATTGTTACTGGTCCATAATTAATCGGGCAACTGCCATTGCTATTACTCACCCAAATGTCAAATCTTCCCGCTGCTAAATCATTGAAAGCCGCCTCCTGTTGCCAGGAAGTACGGCCATCAATGCTATAAAGAAAATCACCCGAATTTTCAGTTTGAATGCGAATACTTGCGTCTTCTCGATCACAATCAGTGATGGGGCTGAAATCTACTCCAGAAATCTCTGGGGGCGTAGGACCGATCAATTCAATCGGAAATATATAGGGCGTCTCACAGGTCCCATCTGCATTTCTGACCATAGCTTGGTATGTGCCAGCGGCTAGACTTTGAAAGAACTTAGCCGCTACCCAAGTTTCCCCTCCATCGATACTATAGCCATAAGGCCCTGTGCCACCTCTGGCTTCAATAGTAATGGTCCCATCAGCTAGTCCACAGTCTGTAGGAGGAGTTGAATTTACGGCAATAAAGCGGGGAGAATCTGGACCTTGTAAGTTAACCACTTCACTACCCGAGCTTTCGCAAGCACCGTCAGTTTGCCGAACCTTAATCAAAAAGGTACCCGCTGGCAGGTCCTGGAAGCGATTGCTCGACTGCCAAGAAGCCCCATCATTTACACTATACTCATAGGAGCCATTCCCGCCCGTCACCTCTATCTCGATCACCCCATTATTGATATTGCAGTCCGTAGGGTCTTGACTATCAATATTGGTAATATTGAGTGGGCATTTGAAGTAAAACGGATCTGCTAGCTCTTCCCCCATTTTTCCAAAAGCCAGACCAAAATATAGCATAGCCATAGTCACTATGATCAATCTTTTCATGACATCATTTCTTTTGGGACTCGGTTCAAGTACTGCCAGTGAGTCCAGGTTTTACAGTTGTTACAACCAGAGCGTGCTTACCCTCCAACTGTATGCATATTGTTAGATTTCAGTGCCCGGAGCATTAGACCTTAGCGGTACGGAAAGTTTTTCTCGTACCATAGGCCATAGCAGCAGCTTGCAGGGATTATAAGTCCCGGCTGCTGCTAGAAAACTCCAAACCAGATAATGGAAGGCTGGGTATCTCTAAGGCATTAGAGATTTCCTAAATAATGTGTATTAGATGATAATGGAAAGATTTGATTCAAAAGTAAGGATATTCTCAAATAAGTGCAAATGGATAGCTCACTCAAGGTACTAATCATCCAATTGTACTTCTATCTTTTCCGTAAAAGGTGAGAAGGATCCATCTTCAAAAAAGGCCTTTAGGTAATAGTGATAGGTACGCCCTTTTTGTAAGTTCTGATCGACCAGTTCCATTTCTTCCGCAGAAATCACTTTCATCAAACTGGTGCGTTCCTTATCAGAGCCTTTGTACACCCAAAATTCACTGGCATTTAAGGGATAGTTCCATTTAAGCACCACCTGCTTTTGATCATCTGCTACTGTTACTTCTGTAACCTCAATCTCATCCCGAAGTCCATAATCAATGACTTCCGCGGTGGCAGCCTGTGCAGGCTCCGACTCCAGGCCATCGTCATCGATAGCGACCAAGGTATAGGCGTATACCTTTTTACGCACTACATTGGTATCCACATAAGACTCAGCATTCTCCTTCAAGGAATATTCTTTAACTAAGGTCCAGCTATCCTCCTCTCCCAAGACCTTTCTAAATAGGCGATGTTTCTCCACATCTGGGCTGCTACTATTGTACCAATGAACCTCAATCTGTCCGGTGGATTTGTCCACTTTATGAATATGGGGTTCTACCGGAGGGTACATATCTTTCTTCTTCAATTCCAATATTTGCGTGAATTCCGATCGATTGTTGCGTTCATCAACCGCTTGTATGGTATAATACACCCATTCATTACCGACTACCATATCCACCGTATCTACAAAGTTGGTGACTTGAATCGGCCTACTGGTAATTCCTGAAAATTCTTCTTCTTTGAAATAAGACTTGTACACCTTGTAGCCATCTAAATCTACTTCCGTATTCGGCTCCCATGCTAAGCGCACAACACCAAGGCTATCAATTGTACCGGTAAAACCAATGGGCATAGCAGGAGGCTCTTCATCCCAGGCCATCACTAGCGCAGGGAATGAAGCTTTTTTCGGACCACCAAATGGGACTAACACCACCCGATAAGCATTGGTATTATAGCGCATTCGTACCGCAACCTCTCTTTCTCCTGGATCGATACCTTCTACAACCGGCGAAAAGATACCGTCCAAAGAGTCAGAGTGAAAGATCTGGAACTCCTTTACTCTATCCTCAAATGCTTCTGGAAACTTCCATTTAATAACAGCGTAATTGCTGTCCGTTTGGATTGCTTCGCGGATCATGGGACTATGAGAGATCTCTTCATACCCCATGCCACTAACTTCGGTGTAGTTCTTACTGATGCCCCCTAGGTAGTCAGCCCCTCTGAGTCGATACCAATAGGTTTTGTCATTTTGAGCCAAACTATCTGTGTAGTAGAAAAATTTCAGGGCTTCCTGCGTAGTTGTATCATAAACGTTGACAAAAGGTGTTTCATTGATCACCTCATAATTGACACCATCTTCTGATCGTTCCAAAAAGTAGCCGTAGTAAAAATCGCGAAAGTCGTAGGTACGCCATTGTAAATCCACTCGGCTAGACAAGAACTCTGCTTGCAACTTCGGGACAATCGGAGCTTCATAGGTACTCAGGTCAACTTTAACCCTGGCTGTAACCTCTGCTGGATTTGAAGCTAGTTTAACGACATATAAATACTTAGCATTAGGCTCCAGTTCTTGATCTCTAATTCCTAAACCTGCCAATTCTACTGCCCCAAAATCAGCATGCATGATAAAATTGGACAACTGATGGAAAACATTGAGGCGCCCAGCTTCGCCATATTCCGCCAAGGGAAGGTCTTGCTCGATAGAATCTGGATGTATCTGGTCATAATGGAACAGAACATCCGCATTTCGGCGGGTTTCCGTAGCTGTTTCGGACAACCAAATCTTTGAGGGTTTTGGTAGGATGGCATTGGTCGTCGAAACTAATGCCGGTTTCCCGCCCTTAGCTGGATACTTATATTTCTCGACCAGATAACCTGCTTTTCGGCCTTCCAGCCATAGATAGGGATTAGCAGGATTCCAACGCAATAGCAGTTGGCCATTTTCAATTTTATAGAAGGTATATAGTTGGCTTGAATCTAGTTGTGTTGCACTTGTGGCATGCCCATAAGTAAGGCATAGCATGAATAGGAATACAAATAAATTTCTCATGATAAGAACATTACGGTTGTCAAAATTAGGGTTGATTTTCTTGGTTTTGAAGTGGGTTTCCCTCTGCTAGAATTTGAGCAGAGGGAAACCACTTTTACGAATGACTTAGTACACCGTCCCGCATTGCTGACCGACACTCACGCCAAATGGTACATTGATACCAAATGGGAGTTGTAGGGCAACTTGGCCGTTGAAGTAGGATGGCTTTGGCACATCCGCCTGAAGCAGCACGCCTAAATTCACATTAAAGGAAAATTTAACACCTACTTTCCATTTACCACTCGCATTCATGAAGGTCCAAAGGTTTCCATTGGCTCTCCAATGCTTTAAGCCATGAGGGCTGGTATTACTTAGTGAACAGGTAGTTCCATTGGCATATTTCAGCAGTGATATATCGAATCCTACACCACCAGAGAGGTTCACATATCGTTTACCTGGGGTCTTGGTATAAGTAAAATTGAAGTTGGCAGCTGCCCCGAAGGCAAAGCCCGTACCAAGAGCAGGAGTGCCTCCCAGTCCACCTCGGTTACTATTATTGACTCCAAAGACGGCCGCCGCCTGTGGATCTAAAGGCGGAGGGCCGGGGATATCATTGCCCGTTAGGAAGTAGGCGCTGGCACTTACCTGAATATCATCATTCGGATCGTTTGGATCATTCTCATACTGAATAGAGACAGATACTGGATATAGCGTAACGGTATTACTCAATTGCTGTACGGTGATAGAGCCATCAGAGTACCCACCGATATACAAATGCCATTTGTTCTGTGGAGTGGAAAGCAATAGATCAGCGGATCCACTACCGACAATAATGCCATTACCTGCGTTGAGGTAGGTATTAAAGGTCCCTTGCAATTCGAAACCAGCGGTGAAGTTCATACGCATAAAGAGCGCCGCACTGATCTTACCCAATGGGTTCTGCGATTCCGCATCATCCTGTGCTCTGGTCTGTTGTTGATTCATCAAGAACTTGGAAATTCGATTGTCCAGCAAGCCTTGTCCAATGTTATCCGTGGCTAACTCTGCTTTGCCGTAGAAAACGATATCCTGCAAGGACATTCCTGAACCAAAGACCATCTCCAAGGTAGCTTCTCCATCTAGCGTTCCTTCCACCGAAGACAAGAGGACAGAAGCTTTCAAGCCCAAAGCTACCGACTGAGAAGGCACATACTTCACGCCCGTTTTGTCCGGGTCAGGATTGGCTGTAAAACTCGCCATTTTCATATGGTGGTAGGCACCACCTCCAAAGCCATTGATCACCACCGGCGGGTACAAAGGAATGCTCAAGGCATTAGACTGCACTTTCACATCAAAATACCAATAGCGGTAGTTGTTTACATTTCCAAAGTAAGTCTCCGCATCCATTTCAAATTTCCCATCCAACACATCTACACTAAGGCTACCATGAAAGCCATTTCCATAATCAGGATCATTCCTGAAAATGTCGATCTGCCCCTCTAAATCTAATTTTGGGAGAGATATAGCTACGGTAGCACTATTGATCTGCATGGAACTGTACTTCCAAATGTGTAAGGCTTGACTAGCATCCATATCACCAAATAAGCTTACATCTGTGCTAGCTGCGAAACCGCCATTTGTCTGAGACATGAGGTTAATAGCCACGCCTAATTTCAGTTCTACTCCCCCCCCAGCAGTAC
>JAHQWA010000349.1 GCA_019634045.1 Saprospiraceae bacterium | reverse complement strand
GCTTCTCATTTTCAGGAGCACAGCGTAACCTCCAATACCGTACTTCGACGAACATGCAGAAAATTGCGTCTCTTTTGTTAATTTTGAGATTACATCTTGCCCATACGATCCTATACCTCTCTTTCAAACCCAGCCCCTAACCAAAACACCAGTAGTTAGCAGCTGATTCATGAAGAACATGCCATATTTCAGGATCAAGAGAAGGTTTTCATTCATCCTTGGGTTGATCCTTTATAGTCATTTTATTGCCGCTCAGTCGTTAGGCTGGGAATCTCTACCCAGGATCAAAGCATCTGCTGTAGCTAATTACGATATTGAGCAGGGGCTATCCGCCTTTTGTCTAGAAGAGATTTTCAGAGACTCAATCGGACGATTATGGTTGAACCCGTGCCGAGACCTGGAAATGCACCAAGGAGATAGTTTTTTTCAGTTCGACGGAAATAAGTCCTATACTATCCCATTGAATGCCACAGACAGTAGCTTCCAGGCTGATTCATGGTTTGTCAACGGGGTTGATCAGAAGGGGCAATTATTTGGAGCGGACCTGAGCCTCAAGTACGCCTTTATTTTTGATCCTGGCTCGCGGAAAAGTAAAATCTTTTCCTTCCGGGAAAGCGAAAAAGTGATGAGAGCGTTTTCGACGGAACGCGGGATTATGGTAATCACCCAGAGTACCTCGGCCTATGTATTCTACCGGATCACTCTATCGCAAAAAGAAGAAGTCCTGAACCTACCGATGGAGATGTCTCCCCACTCCTTTCTATTGCTTACGCCAATTGCACAGTTCGGCTCTGATATTTGGTTCTTACAACAAGATCAAGGATTAGTTCATTACGATGTCCTTCAGAATCGAGCCCAAGTATACCAATGGAAGACCCTATCTGGTTTCGATAAAATCAACGAAAAAGACCTTAGGATCACAGCCACCCATACGGGCGAATTGTTGATCTTCCTTTCTAAAGCGGGCGGTTTCTATCTCTTTGATAAGAAGTCCGAATCTCTATCCGCTTTTGATCTATTGAATAAGTTGCTACCTAGCGTTCCTGATTTAAGCAGAGTTGGAGTCAAATACTATCAGGATGAAACGGGAAACCTGATTGTAGATATGATTTACAGCAAACCTGGAGCATCCGCCGAACAGTCCTTGGTACTTTTGGATACATCGGGGCAGCTATTTGATTTTCAATCTGTCATTACCCAGATTTCACTGCAAGGACGGTACAGTGAGATCCTAATAGATTCCAGGCCTTTATTGGCCAACTACGTATCGGGCTCAGATTTCAAAAAAGAAGCACTTATTTCTACCGACGGCGGTCTGTTCGCAGTGGAAATGCAAAGCTTTCAAGCTGTAAAAGCCTACCTTCCTTCCTGGGCAGCAAGAGGTATTATCGAGCTAAATAATAAACAGTTATTGGTTATTACCGATGATAGTTATTGTTCTGCTGTCAATCCCATCACCGGCATCTCTTCAGGTCCACTCGATGACCCTGGACGTTTTCTTTGCGGGGAAGATCTAGTCATACCCAGTTATGCTCAATTTGTGCAAGAAGGTACAAAGGTGATCTGGCTTCCCAGTGAAGAGCAATCATTGATTCGATTCAATACAGCAGACCAAAGCTGCGAGAAATTTAAGGTAGGACAATCATTCGAGAAATTTGCCCTCTTGAATAAGACTGAAATAGCTTTAGTCAATGAGCAAAACGAATTGTACATCTACAATTTTGGGGAGGAGCAACTACGTCCATTTCTTGCAGCGGGCGTAGTGTTGAATATTGGAGGAAAAGCGAATGAATTGTATGTAGATCAACAGGGGCAGCTATGGATAGCCTCCCTGAACGGCTTGTGGCTAGCAGATGTGAGTACCGGAACCAGTCAGCACATTGATCTAGCGGATGGATTAATGGATCGGCGAGTGATGTGCATCCACGAATCCGAGGAAGGAAAACTCTGGCTCGGCTTGATGGCGGGAGGGCTGCATATTTATGATCCGGCCTCGAAAGAGATGGAGGTGATCGACATTACCAATGGTCTATCGAATAACACTGTCGTGGGAATTCTTGCTGATGAGGATGGGGATAGATGGGTTTCTACTTTTTCGGGAATTACAGTCCTCTCTCCGGAGAGAGAAGTTTTATTCAAATTGTACGAAAAAGATGGGCTTTCTCATAAGGAGTTTAATCGCTACTCTTATTTGAAAACCCAAAGCGGGCAATTGGTATTTGGCACGGTAGCTGGCATAAATGTCTTGGAGTCCGGTCAAATTAAAGACTTTTACCAAAAGAAAGGGAATATCAATATCTACTTGACGGAAGTCGAACATTTTGACCGTCAAACAGAACGTGAAGTCATTAAAACAGAGCAATTGGATCGATTGGAGAAGATAAGCCTACCCGCTACTCATCGCTACCTAAAGCTAAATTTCTCCTTGTCAGATTATATTCATACCCAACAGCATACCTTCGCCTACAAGCTGGTGGGAGCTAAGGCCGTTAGCCAGGAAGAAATTAAGAATGGACGTTGGACTGACCTTGGTAATAGTTCGGAGTTGTCTTTAAATAATATACCAATTGGAGAGCATACTTTACTTATCCGTGGGAAAGACCATAAAGGCCAGGTCATTGACCAAATGCTCCAAATCCCTTTACGGATACGACCTTTCTTTTACAAGACTTGGTGGTTCTACCTGATCTGTTCTCTTCCATTTTTATTGATGGGGCTCTTATGGGCACGACGGACATCGGATGAGAAAAAACGCTTGGAAATGGAGGTCAGTAAACGGACCTTACAAATTGAACAGGACAAGGAGTTGATCGAAAAGCAGGCGGCAGAATTGCAGGAATTAGATGAGATGAAATCCCGCTTTTTCACCAATATTTCTCACGAATTTCGTACTCCTTTAACGGTTATCACGGGTATGAGTAACCAGATCAAGCAAAATCCAGATCAATGGCTAGGTAAAGGGCTAGAGCTCATACAGCGAAACAGTGAACAATTGCTTTCGTTAATCAATCAAATTCTCGACCTCCGAAAACTGGAGTCCGGTGCTTTGAAGGTACAGTTGATCCAGAGTGACATCCTTACCTATATTCGGTATATCACGGGGAGTTTCGCTCCTTTGGCTCAATCCAACGGCATTAAGATCCATTTTCTCACGGATCTACCCAATTTGCAAATGGATTACGCGCCAGATAAGTTGTTACATATTATTTCCAATTTATTGTCCAACGCCATTAAGTATACACCGGAAGGAGGAGACATCTATGTGCACATCGATGAAAAAACAGATGATGCAGGCCGATTGCTATCGATTCAGATCAAAGATACGGGACAGGGCATTTCACCAGAAGCCTTACCCTACATCTTTGATCGCTTCTACCAGGTAGAAAACCTGGCTAGCCAAAAGCCACAAGGATCAGGTATTGGCCTGGCCCTGACGCATGAGTTAGTTCATTTGCTAGGAGGATCAATTTCAGTGAAGAGTAAGCCCAAACAGGGGACCACCTTCACTTTGCTGTTCTCCATCCAGCAAAATGCACCGATCAAAGCCTTTGCGCCAGAATCCTTGCCTCCTGCCATCGAAAACCTCGCCGCTAGTTCAGAAGCTATTGTCACTGAAACCCAAACAGCGAAAGAAATAGACATTACCTCACAAGAAACATCCACTGCGCCAAGTCTACTGATCGTAGAAGACAACGAAGATGTTCGGCTGTATCTACGTACTTGTCTACAAGATCACTACCGATTGATAATGGCGCAAAATGGGCAGGAAGGAATTGACTTCGCCCGATCCGAAATACCTGACCTTATTATTAGCGATGTCATGATGCCCATCAAGAACGGCTATGAACTCTGCGAGACTCTAAAAGAAGATGAGCGCACTAGTCATATCCCTATCGTTATCCTGAGTGCCAAGGCTGATTTCGAATCCAAACTCACAGGCTTGCACAAAAAAGCGGATGCTTACCTCACCAAACCTTTTCAACAGGAGGAATTACAAGTGACTTTGAAGAACCTGTTTGCCATCAGAAGAGAACTGCAACGGAAGTACGCCAATACTGCCTTGGCTTTCTCTTCGGCCATACCCTTGCCGCAGGAAGGTCCAAGCAACCTGGAAAATGTCTTCCTGGAAAAATTGCAGCAATTTATTTTAGATCACATCGATGACACTCAACTGTCCACGGAGCGCATCTGCCAACATCTGGGTATGAGCAAGGCTAATATTTATCGAAAGCTAAAGGCCCTCACCAATCTATCACTCAGCCACTTTATCCGCCAGATACGCTTGCAGAAAGCACAGGAGTTACTGCTGAACCCACAATTTAACATCTCTGAAGTAGCTTACGCAGTAGGATTTGCCGATCCGTACTACTTCAGTCGTATCTTTTCAGAGACCTTCAAGCAATCTCCCACTCAGTTTCGAAGCAGCAATACGCAATCGTAGGAGCAAAGTAAGTCAAAAAACACAATATGCTGATTATCAATTTAATACACACTTCCCTGAAACAATAATCCAGCCTTTGCAACAATAATCCAGCCGGTTTGAAAGCATAATCCATCTTCTTGAAACAATATTAAAAGGAGTTCCCTGCCGTTGTACCCACCTTTGTGTCATCATCTACAAAGACACAAATGATCTTTACTAATTGCCAAAACATAACACACTCAAAGACTACTGACTTAACTCAAATCAATTGTTTGGGCGCAGCTTCCCGCAGAACCTTTGTCGGAACAATAGCAGTTGCACATGCTCAGGAAACCCAAAGAATGATCCGACAACATCTTACTACCACGGAAGGCTTATGCGGATGGCATCTTGGTTGTGGAAGTGGAGAAGATTCCTTCCTCATTTCTTCCACCTTAAACGATCCACATTACTTGCTGGCACTGGATAGTGATCCCGCTTTGCTTCAGTTGGCCAGGCAATCGGCACAAGCAAAATACCATGAAGCTTTGCGCTTTCAAGAACTCACAGCAACTGCATGGGAACATAGTGAAAAACAAAAGCTTGACTTCATCTACACTCGCATCTGGAAGGCG
>JAHQWA010000348.1 GCA_019634045.1 Saprospiraceae bacterium | reverse complement strand
GAGCGGTCTATATTTCTGTCCTCTGTATTCCTCCCTCAAATGAAGGCGGAACAGAAGGATTAATATAATGCAGAGGACAGAATACAGATGTAAGAAGTCAGACTGTCAGCGGAGCGGTCTATATTTCTGTCCGCTGTCTTCTTCCCTCAAATGAAGGCGTAACAGAAGGATTAATATAATGCAGAGGACAGAATACAGATGTAAGAAGTCAGACATCTGTCAGCGGAGCGGTCTATATTTCTGTCCGCTGTCTTCCTCCCTCAAATGAAGGCGGAACAGAAGGATTAATATAATGCAGAGGACAGAATACAGATGTAAGAAGTCAGATATCTGTCAGCGAAGCGGTCTATATTTCTGTCCTCTGTCCTCTGTCTTCTGTCCTCTATTCCCCCTGCCACATCCGGATTGTGCTGGATATACTCTTTCCCAACATACTTTTCTACTGCCATTCAAGGATTTCCTTCATAAGCCGTTCGGTAGAAGGCAATTGCATTTTCTTTATTCTGTGCTAGGTTCATCAGCAGGGGAGATTGAGGTGTTTCATAAATTAAGACTCGATAATACGTTCAATCCGTAAGATACCCAAGCTGGAATTCTGCCTTTTTCCTAGCTCCATTGGTCGAAAAAGCCTGACCCGATATTGCTTTTAACCTTATCTTCCCCCCCGATTCACAAACCAAAACTAAATACCATGAATTTTTTGAAGCTGTCCCTTTTCTGTATGCTTTGCATGCTCAGTTCTTGTGTTGGCTGCGGTAGACAACAGGCTGAAGCAGAGGCCGAAGCTGAAGCAGAGACTGAGATTGAAGAGACGATGGAAAACTTGGCTGATGACCTCAATGATGATTTGGCTGGTGCTTTGAATAAGGTGCAAGATGCCTTGAGAGACGTTGAAAAGAATTTAAAGAGTGGAGAAGAAGTGGAAGTTGCCAATTTTAGAGACTTGAAGGAAATATTGCCTAAGCGTATGCTGGGTATGGAGCGCTACAGCCATACTGGGGAGAAATCTGGCGTCACAGGCTTTAAGATCTCGCAAGCAACGGCTAAGTACAAAGATGGAGATCGCAGACTAGAGATTAATATTGTTGATTCCGGAGGAATGGCTTTGGCTTCTTTGGGGGCTGCGGCTTGGACGATGTTGGATGTTGATCGCGAAACGGATGATGGCTACGAGCGCACTACGACCATAGACGGCTATAAGGCGTATGAGAAATTTGATAGTAGAAGAGGAGAGGCAGAGATTTCCATCTTTTACGAGGATCGTTTCCTAGTTTCTATTAAAGGAGATAATCTGAAAAAGGGAGATCCCGAAAAAATCCTAGATCGATTGGAGTTGGATGATCTAGAAGATCTCTAGATGGAAGGATAGATAAAAGTAAAAGAGCAGGGAAGGAAGCACGGCTTTCTTCCCTGCTCTCTTTTTAGTCTTTGTGTTGTCTAGGATTGCGCTTGATAAGTAATTTGGGCATTCTTACCCACGAGTTCCTTCAAATAGTCTTGCACTTTGAATTCTTCGCTGCTAAAGGTAGAATCTCGAAGCCGCCCATCCCTTTGCCGTTTAAGACTCCGCGCAAAACGACGAATGCTTTCTATAGTATCTAGAATCAAACCAGGTACTGCTGTGTTTTTACCCTCCTCATTTTTTGCAACCATGGTGAAATAGGAAGAGTTGCAATGTTTTACGGCTCCCGTTTGGATATTTTCCGCTTCCACTCTGACACCCACCACCATAGAGGTATTGCCGGTATAGTTGATGGAAGCCTTCATCGTCAATAACTCACCGACTTCTACGGGGTTCAGGAAATTTACCCTATTAACAGAGGCCGTAACACAGTAATGCCCAGAATGCTTAGAAGCACAAGCAAATGCGATTTGGTCCATCAAGTTGAGGATATGACCGCCATGGATCTTTCCGCTGAAATTAGAGTGAGAGGGGAGCATGAGTTCGGTAATCGTAATTCTAGACTCCTTACTGGATTTATACTTCTTCAAGATGCTGTTTTTTAGCTGTTTTGTTTGCTTACGACGGGGGCTGTTTCAATAGGGGAGGAAAGGGCTGGCTTACGCTCCAATACCCGATGAAAGCGCAGGAGATGATCCGGATACTGCTCATTGTAGATGCACAGCGTTAAAATCTTCTTCTTACGTCGATCTATAGGGAAAAGTATCTTAATGGGGTTATGGACATAACCATTGTCCTCAAAGAGGAGAATTTGTTTATTGCGGGTGGGAAGGCGAAAAAGCAACAACTCTTCTTCTGTCCTAGGTAAGGGTACATCGTCGTAGCCTTCCTCTTTCAAGAATTGCTTGACCATCTCAAAGGTATGGCGTAGATTCATTCCTGAAAAAGTGGTTCGGTACTCGTACCCATCGCTTGCTCCACCTAGATAATCGGATCCGGCGGGAGGAAATTCATTGCGCAATGGCATCTCTTCATTTTTTATACCACAAATTTATCCAATTTTTTGTTTTAAAAGGATAAGCGGAATAAAAAAAATGTTTTCTTTTCTCAAAAACTAGGAGCCGAAAAATCTTTTTCAAAGGAATCCGAGAAAGAAGAGGAAGTTGGTTGTACCCGCAAGTTGAGACCTGTAGCATCGTCTATTTGATCTACCGATAGATGTTGTAAACCACTTTCTAGACGAATGATTTGAGTTTTTTGCAAATTGCTACCTGAGCACCAATCTTCCACTACCCAAGTTCTTTGCAGGAAAAACCCTTCCTTATTCTGGATGAGTTCATCCGTCCAACTCAGGTCAAAAACATCATCTTTTTCTTCTAATAGGTATTGGTCATTGGTAGTGCCGAGGTTGCCATCGAGGTCGATAACAGGAAAGCCAGTCAACTTAGGAGTGGCTTTAGCTGCCTTTTGTGTGGTGCGTGTAGAAGATGGGAAAAAGACCTGAGCCAAGGAAGTTTTATCCAAGCTCAGTAGTTGTGTGAAATGATCTTGGAATCCTTGTTCATCGGTAGCGGTCCAATCTCTAACCAATACGCCCATGGCGTTAGTGAGAAACTGGAAATTGGATACATAATGGTTGAGATTCTGTCCGCTTGGAATATATACGGTTAGCAGGTCGCCTGCTACTAAAGGATTTGAAAAGAAGTTAGTATTCTGTTCCGTCCACTGTACAGCTGCCTCATTAACTTGAATACCAAAAAGATTGGAGCCCACAATATTTCGCCAATCAAAAGAAATAAACCCTTCTGCCGGAATAGCGATTTGAAACCGCTGCACACTAGCAGTTGGCACTTTCGACTGTGCAATATTGGCCCCTTCAACCAACATTGAATTGGGAGCTCCGGTGACATCTACCCCACCGTCACCTTTAATCTTGGCCTTAGACCATCTGTCTAGGGCGAAATAATTTGTCAAACCTTCTGCCTGGCATCCCAACATGTGGTATTGATCTTCACTTGTGAGTTCTACGGCGTAGCCGCAGGCATGCGCTACCGTGGGTTGGCCAGTACGCTTAAGTTGGTCCAACTCTCGGTAGAAGACTTGAAGGTGTTGGCCAGCAATCTGTGGCTGGCAAGCTGTTTCTTTTAATATGGAGTTTGTAGTCGAATAGGTATTACTCTTGCCTTGGGCAAAAGTAGTGTTGGCGATGGAGAAAACCATAATGAAAATTATGGCATATGTGTGTAGGGGTCTGTTGCTTTTCATAGGGTATTCTATTGAGCCCATCATTTCATAGCGTTTGAGTTGCTATTATGAGACGCATGAGATGGGCAAAAGACACTTTAGGTCATAATAATCTATCCCAGCATAGTTAAGAAGCTCGTTGTACTATTGGTGGAAAATAAATTACGGTAGGAAATAGAATACAGCAGACGTAACACAAGAGGAGGTGTAAATTCTTTGTCATGGGATTACGCGGTTTAAGGGATGTTGGGAATTATAATTGTAAAATCGGTTTTACTTTTCGTTCAATCGGCGTACTTGGTAGTTGCTCATAGGATATACATATCCCATACTTACTTAAATCAGATACAAATATAGGGTTTCAGTTCCTCACTCACATACCGCAAACTGGGTATTTTTTGCATATTTTTTTTTATAAATTGTTTTTTACAGATAAATATCCTCCTTTTACGTAGCTAAGGTGAAGAGGTGTTAGTGACTGATAAAGAGTAGATTACGTTCGATAAACCTTCTTGTTCGACTATTCAAAAGTGCCTGAGTTGGATACACAGAATGACGACTATCGGACAGACTGATTTGGAGGCTAAATGGTCTGAACTTTTTGAATGAATTCGAGTTAAAACAGCAAATCAGCCATTAGCATGAAAGTAAAGCGTAAATCCTGGAAGCAATTTATTCCAAGACCGGTAGAGGAAGTGTGGGACTTTTTTTCGCGTCCTGAAAATTTGAACGCTATCACACCACCAGATATGTCCTTCGAAATTCTTTCGGAAATTGACGGTATAGAGATGTATCAAGGCATGATGATTCAATACAAGATTTCTCCATTTCTGGGAATTAAAATGGATTGGGTTACGGAAATAACACATGCTGTTGAGGGACAATACTTCATCGATGAGCAACGATTTGGACCCTATGCGCTCTGGCATCATCAACATCACTTTAAGCCAGTAGAAGGTGGGGTAGAGATGGAAGATATTTTGCATTACAAAGTTCCCTATGGCCTCATCGGAACCTTGACGGATAGAATTTTTGTTGGGCAAAAAATTGAATCTATCTTTCAGTACCGATCTAAGGCCATAGAAAACTGGTTCTTCGACAAATCCCGTGTTTGAAGACACTTGAAAATTAAAGTCGAGGCTGCACGAATGATAAAGAAGAGGGCGTGTAGACCACTGCTGCGATAGCGGTAGCACAATTGACTTTACCATCGCGAGTATGGATAAATTGAATTTAGACTTGCACCGTTTTCCACCTTCCCTTTGTGAACAGGATGACGATCAAGACCGTCATTAAGGATTCAGCGATGACAACGGCCCAACATACCCCTTCCAATCCCCACTCCATATTCAAAGCGAGAAAATAACCTAAGGGTATTTCCACGAGCCAAAAACAAATAAAGTTGACAATCGTCGGGGTGCGTGTATCTCCCGCACCGTTGAAAGCTTGACTTAAAACCATGGCATAACCGAAACAGACATAGCCAATTGCAAAGATTTTGAGGGCTTTGGTGCCCGCTTCCAAGACTGCAGGTTCAGTACTAAAGAAACTTACCCATTGCTCAGCAAAAACGTAATAAAGAATAGCAATGGTAGCTAGATAGAGCATATTGAAGTGTGCACTTCTCCAAGTAGACACGGCTGCCCGCTCCGGTTGTTTGGCACCAAGATTTTGCCCAACTAAAGTGGCTGCGGCATTCCCTAAACCCCAAGAGGGTAGGAGTGTGAAAATGATTAGGCGAATCGCGATGGTGTATCCAGCCATGGCTTCACTTCCAAAGTTTTGTGCGATGATTCGTACCAGAAAGACCCAGCTGGCTGACGCAATCAAAAACTGCCCCGCTCCGGTGGCGGCAATATTGGCCAAACGCTTGATGATATCCCAGTCTATCTTATTTTGATGGAAGTATAGCTTCACTCTACTGTGTGCCCCCGTTAGGATATACAATTGGAAGACAACACCCAATCCGCGACCGATGGTGGTAGCTACTGCTGCTCCTTGAACCCCAAGCTCAGGGAATGGACCAATACCAAAAATAAATAGAGGATCCAGTATGATGTTAATAATATTAGCCAGCCACAAGGATCGCATGGCTAAGGAAGCATCACCGGCGCCACGAAAGATGCCATTCAATAAGAAAAGCAACATGATGAAAATGTTGCTGGCAAACATGATTCTTGTGTACCCAACATTATTGGCAATCAGCGTTTCACTCCCTCCCATCATTCGAAGGATGTCTTCGGCATAGTAGGCACCCGGAATACCGATCATTAAGGCTATGACTACCGTCATATAAATAGCTTGAAGAGCCACTTTTGAAGCTTCTTCAGGCCGATCCTCTCCGATATTGCGAGCAATCATTGCCATCGGTGCTATACTCATTCCAATGGCAATACTGTAGATAAGCGTAATTACGGATTCTGTTAGGCCAACCGTCGCTACGGCCTCGGCGCTAATTTTCGAAACGAAAAAGGTGTCAACGACAGCAAACAAGGATTCCATAGCCATTTCCAAAATCATGGGTATGGCTAGTAGTATAATAGCGCGGTTGATTTTACCAGTGGTATAGGATTGATTAGTCCCTTTGATAGCCTCCCATATTAGGCGTAGGATCGGCTGTTTGTCAGGGTCATGTTTTTCATCGGAGGTAGGCTCCGGCGATGGATTGTCCTGAATCATAAACGTAGTAGTTTGTTTAGTCGGTGATCTAAAGTCGTTGAGGTGGGTAGGAAATCGGCCATTGAATCGCCGAGGTAAGTTGGCGCACTACGGGCGGCCATACAGGTGGTAAACTAGAACATTGGCTTAGGTGTTTATCGAAAAATAAGTCGGAATATACCGACTTGTAGCAACAATAATACTCTGGAAAGGAAGGAATAGTTCCTTAATCTCTGTTTTTTTCGATTTTCTATTCCGTCAAAGCAATTTTTGGTGATCCTTCTTACCTTTGCAAACAAAAAGATGAGCCAACAAGCCTTCCAAAAGATCTGGAAAATGATTGGGCTGCGGTACAAATCGCACCCTTGGCATGGCATCCCCATTGGGCCAAAGACCCCGGAAGTAGTTTCTTCCTTTATAGAAGTGATTCCCTCTGATACGGTGAAGTATGAAGTGGATAAATTAACCGGATACCTGAAGATTGACCGTCCACAAAAATTTTCCAATATAGTTCCTGCGCTCTATGGTTTTATTCCTCAAACCTATTGTCACGATAGTGTGGCTGAGTATTGTATGGAGAAGACTGGTCGCAAAGGAATTATAGGCGATCAGGACCCGCTAGATATTTGTGTGCTGACCGAACGGGAAGTCACCCACGGTAATATTATTGTAAATGCGATGCCCATTGGTGGTTTTCGCATGATCGATGGCGGAGAGGCCGATGACAAGATCATTGCTGTCTTGAAAAATGATGAAGTGTATGGAAAATGGCAAGATATCAAGGAGTTACCCTCCAGTGTGATCAATCGCTTACAACATTACTTCCTAACCTATAAGCAACTACCTGGAGAAGAGCCGAAGTGTGAGATTACACATCTTTATGGAAGAGAAGAGGCGCATGAAGTGATTCGGCGCAGTCAGGCTGATTATGAGGCACATTATGGAGACTTAGAAGGGGCTTTATCCTTGACCCTTTTTGAAGCTTTCAACTTTAGTCAACGGCAACAAGAAATACTAAAAGGCTTAGAATAGTCCTTTGAAACACAAGGCAGTTAAACACCTAGAAATACCATAGTTTTGCAGGGAATCTATATCCTCCTGGCCATCATTGCTGGTGCCCTCCTTTCCGATGCTCATGTCTTGACAGCTGTTATTCGGTACAATTTGATGGTGATGCTGTTCTTTACCTTCATCACCGTAAGTTTCAATCCGCAGCTTCTCAGGCGAGATCATTTTAAAATACTGGTTGCCAATATTCTCCTTCCCATCCTGATCTTTCTGATTTGGCGTAGCTGGGACCCGGAAACAGCCGTAGCTCTATTGGTCATAGGATTGGCTCCGACGGCTGCGGGCGCGCCGGTAATTACGACTTTCTTACGCGGCAGGGTAGACCATGTAACGGTCTCCATTCTTCTGCTCAGCCCAGCGATGGCTTTACTCATACCCTTATTTCTGCCGATGTTGCTATCATCCAATATCGGCGAGATTAGCGTATTGGATATCTTGATTCCGGTTTTTATGGTGGTTTTTGTCCCTTTAGCTTCAAGTATCTTCATCAAAAAAGTGCTGCCAATGGCGGTGCCTTACATTAGTAAAGCGGCTAAGGTCAATTTCTACCTATTTCTATTTAATGTTTTTATTGCTAGTGCAAAAGCTACAGACTTCATCCGCAATGACGAGCAGGCCAGTTGGATCGCGATCTTATCGATTGGGTTTGGAGTCACCGTTTTAGGACTGATCCTTTTTCAATTGGGGGAACGGCTAGGGGCACCGGATTTGAAATTGGAAAATAGCATGTCCTTGGGCCGTAAGAATACCATGTTTGCCCTTTGGCTAGCCTTGACATTTGTCGGGCCCTTAGCAGCTTTGGGGCCGATGTTGTATATTCTGTTTCAGAATGTGTATCATTCAATTGCGATGTATCGGCTGGACCGCAGGGGCAGCGCCCCCCAGGCGGCCCAGAAGATGACTCATTAGTCCTTTTACCGGGGGCTTACTATTTCCTTTGGGTGCTCATAGACAAAAAATGAAATTGACATGTTGCCAACTCTTTTAGCCGGAAAAGCCAAATTTCCTTTCGTTCTGATCCTTCTTTACAGTTTGTCCCTAGAAGCTCAAGTGGTAGACTCTTTTGATGATCCTCGGGATAAGCAAACATATGAGACCGTAACGTACAAAATCCCTGATGTTCAACAGCCTATTACGGATCATGATGAATATGGCACCTACTTGAATGGAAAACCACAAATCTTTGAGTTGTCCTTTGAAGATGGTATGCCGATGTCTATGACATGGATGGCGCAGAATCTGAATTTTGAAATGGCAGAATCAAAATGTAAATACGATTCAGATGCGAACTGTGAAGCACATGGTAGATTGTATACTTGGGAAGCTGCTACAAGTGCCTGTCCTGATGGTTGGCATCTTCCTTCGGATGACGAATGGTATTTATTGGCTTATTTGTATGAGGGCGTTTCCGCCGCTGGTCAACACTTGAAGAGTACAAGACTAGGAGGAACCAATAAAAGCCGCTTTAAGGTTGAAAAACCTTCTATATTCTGGTCATCAGTTGAATTGGACTCAACCTCTGCTTTGGATTGGAAGGTTAACTTTCGGTGGGTCAAGCTTCAGCGATGGAAAGGGGGAAAAAACCTGTATAATTCCGTTCGTTGTGTGCGTGACTATTGAAACCCCATAAATCCTCTGACTTGCAGAGCAAGATGGGGAAATTCCTATGCTGGTAAGTTCGGTTTATCCGGATTGGTACCACACGATGGCCTATTCAAGGACACCCTCCATCAGCAAGAAAAGACAGACAACTCTCATTACAGAACCTATCTTTGCCTGTAGCAGGCATCAACGCAGTTGGCAAATTCTACAGCGGGCTAGCGCTAGGCTAAGGCTGACGGAAACCCGGCATAATCTATACCAAGTAAAAGCTACTATCCGCAGCTATAGAGGGACCTCATTTGAGTTGACTTCAATATGATTGGACATTAACCAGACTTGTGCAAAGCGCTTATTTCATTATCGCCACGTCACCAGTTACAATTTTGGATTCAGGCTGTCCATTTTCTCTAACCGTGTAGTCAAGCCACCATACATAGACGCCGGTTGACATCAATTCACCATTTAGCATTCCATTCCAACCTATATCTGGATCTGTTGTTTCAAAAAGTAAGTTGCCCCATCGGTCAAATATTTGCAAACTGTATTCCAGAATTTCACAACCCGTCAATGGCCTGAAATCGTCATTTACACCATCATTGTTGGGGGAGAAGGCAGATGGGCCATAAAATTCGCAACGTTCACATTCTCTCACCTCAGCAGTAAAAGTTCTTTCTTCACAGTCATTAAAAACCAAGACCTGGTACGGTCCAGCTTCAGTGACAGCTAAGGTCGGTTCAGTCGTGCCACCAGACCAGAGGTACTCCGCAAATACGGGCGTTTGTGCATTGAGGATGAGTCTTTGCCCCGGGCATAGAAATGTATCTTGGATTAGGGTCTGCTGAATGGAGTCGATCACGGTTACCGTCGCGCTGGAGGTAAATTCATTACAAGCTGTAGTGACAGTCACGGCATAATTACCCGTGCTGCCCACCTGCAAAACAGGAGAAGTACTACCATCTTGCCATTGATAGGTAGCGCCGGGAATAGTTAGGTCATAGACTAGGGGCGCATCGGCTATACATAAGATGGTATCACTGCCCAAACTCAATACGGGTTCTGTAATAAAGGTTACTTGAAATTCATCTATTTGTTCCTCACACGCAGTGGTTATGGTAACGGAATACAATCCATCAGTCGTAATAGACCGTTGTGGGCTAGTTGAGCCATCCTGCCATTGATAGGAAAGCACATCTTGGTTCGTAACATCAACATCCACTTGCTCACCTGCACACAGAACCTGGTCTGGGCCCAGTTCTAATTGGATCGGACTCACATAGTTGATGTTGATCTGATCCATTACCGTGCCACAGGCATTGGTCACTTCTACGGTGTACAAGCCTGGTTCACTTACGGTAAAGGTGGAAGCCGTGCTACCATCCTGCCAAATATGACTGGCCAGCTCGCTGGCGGCATCCAATACAAGGGTCTCTCCCGGACAAAGGGTTTGGTCTGCGCCCAGTTCAATCTGGGGAACATCCATTTGATAGATGATTTCTACTTGATCCGTCACTACTCCGCAATCATTGGTGGCCGTTACGGCGTATATTCCAGAGGTAACTACATTGAAGGTTGGATCCGTGGAGCCATCTTGCCATTGGTAGGTACCAAAGGGCACCGTGGCATCTAGCGTCAAGATCTCGCCCTCGCAGACTAGAGAGGTGTCAGGGCCCAGATCTGCATTATTGGAAAGGGCAAAATTGACTTCAAAAGGAAAAGAAATTCCTAGGGAAGGATTGCCACAAAGGTCCAGAATTTGCGTCGCCTCATCGGTGATCAAGTCAAAAGTAAAGGAACCGAGTTCTTCAATCGGCGGATCAATTTCAAAAACAAAATCTCTTTCATACTCTCCTCCTTCCGCACAAATATTATTGACTGGAATTAAATTATAGGGACCACCAGGACCAGTTAGTTGATAGTTGATGCTAGTAAAGGTGGCACATTGGATATTTTCGGAAAAGGAGATTTCTATTTGACCTTCTCCACATCGCTGAGGTACACGAACACCCTCTACGCTAGGGCGCGTCTGGTCAATGATTCCTAATCCGGTCGAAGAGCTAAAATCTATGCTATATCCATTTGGAGATTGCGACCAATTAGAAACCATCAGCGCATAGGTGTTGCCAGGTTGCATAGGAATACGATCGTTGAAGGTCGTTTGCCCGGTGAACTGGTCGGGAAAAGGGGCGAAG
>JAHQWA010000347.1 GCA_019634045.1 Saprospiraceae bacterium | reverse complement strand
TTAATTTAAATCAAAAACCTGCAATAAATGATCCGTCTTTCCCCCCTCTTACTCCTTATTTGGATGAGTACAACGGTCATGGCACAAAAGGCTTTGACTACTAAAAGCGGCTGGCATTATGAGATTGTTCAACGAGGGCACGGCCCGCTTTTAGATACCAATAAGGGTATTGAAACCCACAATCAATTAGTAGATGCTGATAAAAATGTATTGGTCTCAACTTATGCTGTGGGCATTCCCGATTATCAACTGGTCAAGGATCTTTCTCCGCCCTTCCAAGCAGCCTGTAATGTCATGAAAGCAGGTGGACACTATAAGTTTTACATACCTATTGATGACTTCCGAGCTACCATCAAAGGAGGAGCTAAGTTAAAATTACCAGGTGACCACGTCGTTTGGGAAGTTGAATTGCTACGGGTACTTCCACCTTTACCCGATATTGCAGGCCATGTGAAAGCCACCATTAAACGGGGTGGAATTGATGCTGCTTTTAATGAGTTTAAACGCTTGAGTGCTTCTCCTGACAGTGGCGTCTACTTTGGTGAGTGGGAGGTAAATGAAATTGGTTATCTCTTTCTAAACAACGATAAGTCTGACGAAGCCGTGGTCGTTTTTGATTATAATGCCAAAAAACATCCACAATCGGCTAATGCACACGATAGCCTGGCAGAGGCGTACCACAAAGCGGGTAAAAAGGAAATGGCTATTAAGCATTATCGTTGGTCGCTAGAGCTCAATCCGAACAATGCCAACGCGCGCAAAATGTTATCCAAAATAGAGTAACACATTAAGCGCTTGGGCTTTAAAGCGTGTAAACAGCAGGTTTATCTTGATCTTTTCACGCTAATAACAAATCGAAAAATACAACTGGCTGACTGGACATAGTACTGCTCAATTTTATTGCTCAGTGCTCATATTTCCAGTCAGCCTTCCTTTTAGGTGCCACGATCAGTATCAGTTACACCTAAGTTTCGATTGTTCGCACCTTGAATTAATTATTTTTGGCACGTCTTATCTTTTTGCTAGCTCGGTTCTGACGGGCATGTATGCCTACTCTTTCCTTTTTGGTAACTTTCCCATCGGATTTTGCCCGCTTTTTGGTCCGGTTAATTCGACGTTGTTGTCCTTGTAAATGTTTGAATTCCTTTTTGCTAACATCTCCTTTTTTGGCCCCTTTCAAAATCCTTTTCTGCTGCTTTACTTGACGTTTCTGAACACCAGGTGTAGCGGTTTGAGCACTGGCTGCTAAAGTGAATAAAGCAAAGATTAAACCGAGTAACAATTTTTGAATTTTCATGATTATTTGATTTTTTTGGTTTTTTAATGTCCTTTTGACGAAAGAAAAAGAGAAAGGTTTAATGGCCAGAAAAAAAAAAGCTTTTCTTTCTTCTACTCTTTATTGTATTTGATATATGATAGGTTTTTGGTTACTTTACAGAAACAAAAAACCTTTTGAATCATGAGAACCTACGCGTTATCCGGCATCTTACTTATTTGTCTACTGAGCGCATGTGTCACCACACAGGATGCCACGGAACTCGAAGAACAAGTAGATTACTACAAGGATCAAGCCCTGCAATCTGATTCCATTAGTACAGAATATCGCAATTTGCTAGAAGAAAAAAGGACGACTGAGATCGAGCTTAACAATCTTCTGAATGAACTGGAACGGATGCGAGCCACTAATATTAGCCTTAACCGCAGCTATCAGGAGATACTAGCTAAGTTCAATGAACAATTGGATAAAAACACGGAGGTTGTTGCGACCACTTCCTATGAAAACCAATCCCTGCAAGAAAGGCTCTACGAGAACCAATCTAATTTGGATGAGCAAGAACGGCGATTAGCCCAAACCCAATACGAGTTATCCAGTACCCGCAGAGGACTAAATGTGATGGAGTATAATTACAAGGGATTAGAGGCAAACTCGGGTTTACAACAACAAAAAATACAGGAACTTGAATCAGCTTTGGCCATAAAGGAGCAGAAAATGGCCAACCTCCGCGCTAGTGTCAGCCAAGCCATAATCGGCTTCACAAATGAGGACCTTACGGTGTCAGAACGCAATGGAAAGCTATATGTGTCCATGAGTCAGAGTTTACTCTTCGCTCCAGGAAGCCAAGAAATTGATTGGCGTGGTAAAAAAGCACTCAAACAAGTTGCTGATGCACTTAATCAAAACTTGGATATAGACATCTTCGTAGAAGGCCATACTGACGCGGAAGGAACCGCCGCTCGCAATTGGGATCTCAGTGTCCTTAGAGCAACCTCTGTAGTAAAGATTTTGACTAATTATGGAGTGGCTCCTGAAAGAATTACCGCAGCGGGTAGAGGGTTCTTTGCGCCAATCGCTCAAAACGATTCCAAACAAGGTAAAGCTCAGAATCGGCGTACTGAAATTGTACTATCTCCAAAACTAGATGAGTTGTATCAAATCATGGACAGGTAAGTGAGCTTTCGACTGATACTGCAGACCCGGAGTTTATTCGTGTTCGAACGTTTATTAAAATAGAATCGGCTTAGCCCCCGAATAAATATGAGAAATCTACGCGTACAACCAAAACAGACCCTAGGTCTGCTGTTCCCAGTCTTATTGATATTGGGATTTGCTTCCTGCAAAACCATTCTTAAAGATACTGCTCTGGAAGATTTAGACCCTGTGGTTTCCATGCATATGGGCCCTTGCTATGGCAATTGCCCTGTATATACCATTACTGTTTATGACAATGGTATTGTCGCCTACAAAGGCGAGCGCTTTACCAATCGAAAAGGCACCTATATACAAGATATTGGCCGAGCTAATTTAAAAACGCTCAAACAAGAACTGGTAGCTGCTAACCTCTGGAAGTTTCCAAACGCCTTTAGATCACAAATCCCTGACCTCCCTACCGTTACGATCGAGTACTTTGAGGATGGAAGATCAAAAATCATCCGTGGGAAAGATGGACGGCCACCGCAAGTGCTAAAGGTTCAAGAGTTGTTAGAACAAATTGCAGATTCTGGTGAATGGAAACAGCAAAGTGGTCCTGGACGTGCCTCAGCTGAAGATTATATTGCCAATGAACTCATCGTCCAATTGGATAGAGGCGTAGAACCAGAACAATGGTCCAGACAATATGCCAAACAGGACCTGAGGGTCGTGAAGCGCCTCGGACCAAATTCTACCTATTGGCTTATACGTTATAACACCAATGCCATGCAACCCAATGACATGTTGCGTACAGTCCTTAGGGATCCAGATGTGCTTAAAGCTGAATTTAATAAATCCGTAATTGGCCGTGAGCGGCAACGATAAGTAAGCGTTATGAGTGATGAAATTCTGGACCGCGAAGAAACCAGGAATGATCACCCTGATCACAATCAAATCCGATATGCAGGTTTTGGCGTGCGGCTTGGCGCCAGTTTGCTAGATTCTCTAGCGCTTTTTCCTTTGGTTGGTCTTAACTACTATAATATTTTTCATACCAAAAGCCTGAGCTTTGCCTTATTGTTAGCCTTACTCAGCGCCCTATACAAGCCCTTGATGGAATTCTATTATGGTGCTACCGTCGGTAAGATGTTGTTAAGGATTCGAGTCGTTAATTATCAATTAGAACCCATCTCCCCGGAACAAGCTCTGATCCGATATGCTCCATGGGTATTGAGTGTTGGGGTCAATATGTTGGCCACCATGGCCATTTTTCAGATGGAAGGCTTTGCAGAAATTTCCGATTTAATTAAGTATTCAGAGTTTGCAGTAGAATCTCCCTATCAAAAATGGATTCAGTTTGCTATCTGGTTTATTCCAATATCAGCCTTTGGTATGTTTTTCAATCCGCAGAAGCAAGCCGTCCACGATCAACTTGCGAAGACCTATTGTATTTATCGGTAGTGTGGATGTGTGGGGCGTGGTGTAGGGGGCGTGGGGCTCTTACTCCAACAATCGTTCACGAATAATGCTGCCGATCTCAGGGTCATTGCTATAGCGAAGCATATCGTATAGGCCTTCCCCGTTAAATCCTTTGATATATGGACTAGCACCACCTGCTAAGAATGCTTTAACTGCCTCAGCATTTCCGTTCGCGGTTGCAATCATCAGTGGAGTGAAGCCATTGATACCATCCTGAATATTGGGGTCTGCATCGCTGGCCAATAATTCTTGAATCACCTCTACATCACCTGCTTGAGCAGCAGTAACCAACGGCCGGAGGAGGAAGGGCTGCTCCGCAAAGTTGGGATCCAATTTAATGGATAGTAATCGATTCACAATGCCGGCATGGCCAAATCGCGCAGCCCGGGCCATGGCAGACTCCCCTACCCGATTGGTAGCCTGCTTTTCAGCTCCTGCCCTCAACAAATACTGGACGATCTCCTCCTGGCCATATTCGGCAGCCAGCAATAAGGCTGGGCTACCCAATGCATCTTTTTGATTGGGGGATATACCTGCTCTGAGACTTGTTTTAACTGTTTCAATATCACCATTTGCTACAGCGGTAAGGAATTCTTTTGCAGCGAGGTCGATTTCCTCTCCTGCACCGTTATTGATAAAATACTGAATCAAATGCTGATGTCCTCTATGAAGCGCTATATCCACTGCAGTACCTTGTTTACTCGATATAGACCAATCTGCACCTCGATCAACAAATAGGCTCACTAGGTCTTCATGTCCATAAAAGCTAGCCCAATTAAGCGGAGTGTCTCCGAGCGTATCTCGTTGATGGAGATTCGCTCCATTATCTAATAACCAACGGACCAAACCAGGGTCATTCCGTACAGTTGCCTCCATTAAGGCGGTACTGACAAAATAAGCTTCTCGTTGAGCATTGACGTCCGCACCAAATTTTACCAAGCTCTTTACACTAGCAATCTGGCCACCATTCACCGCCAAAATCAAAACGGGTGTTCCTTCTTCATCTCTACTATTAGCCGGAGCTCCAGCTGAGAGTAAGGAATCTACCACAGCGGTCTGGCGTGCCATTACAGCCGTTACCAGTTCCGTTTCGGTTGGAGGGGTATCCGGTACGGCTCGGCCACAAGAAAACAATAGAAAGATCAGACCGAAATAGGTTAGGATGGCATGGCTAAACTTACTGCAAAGAATATCTTTAAAAGTCGTTTTTGCTGCAGTTGATGCTTCAATTTTTGTTGCAATGAGGTGCTTTTTGCAGGGCATACCTGGAAGGTACGGCCAAGAAAAGGAACGACATGTCAACAAAAAAGGGATATCTACAGTCCGAAGGATGAAATTTAAACATGTTCTAAGACAACTATCGTTCATTCAGTTTTTGAGTTTGTATCAATGTATGGAGAAGTGATTAGATAAAAATACGAATCAATATGCTAAATTCGGAAGCCATTTACGTCCCATAAGCAGGATCATAAATCTGAATAAAATCCTTTTCTTGTAAGTCTAGTACCGGACGCAATCTAAATCGTCTTTTACGCAATAATTCTTCTGCATAAGGATGGTCAAAGTCCGCTAACTTTTGATGTTGTGCGCCATCATCACTCACAAATGCACGCCCCAATACTAAGCCAATTTTTGCTAAGTCATGGTAGAAATATGCTTTGAGTAAGGGCAGGATATGCAATTCGAATACAGCCCGCAAGTCATCGAGATTTAGGACCTGCAAAAAATAGGCATGTCCAATCCGGGCCTGCTCGTCCAATAAAGCTTCAAGCCGATCATTAATGGTTTGCAGTAGGCGCTCTAGGTCAACTCCGGCCACCATAGGTGATTTTGCCAATTGGGGAATCAGGTGATGATCAGTAGGTACTTCCAGAAAAGAGAAGCGACGACGAAGCGCGATATCCAAAGATTCTGTACTTCGATCAGCGGTGTTCATCGTACCCAAAATATAGAGATTTGCAGGTACGCTAAAACGATCTTTCGAATAGGGCAAAATAGTACTCAATTGTTCTGCACAACCTTGCCGCTTATCGGGCTCAATCAAACTAATCAGTTCTCCAAAAATAGCCGGTAAATTACCTCGGTTGATCTCATCTATAATCAATACAAACCGGGGTACCTTCGACCAGTTTCCGACATGTTCTTGAGCGGACTGCTGGGCCTGAAGTGATAACCGTTTGAAAATCCCGGATTGCACCCC
>JAHQWA010000346.1 GCA_019634045.1 Saprospiraceae bacterium | reverse complement strand
CCCTGCCATCTGTAGGAGACGAGTTCCACGTGCCCACGAACTATTTTCAGACTTCTACCCGCAGTAAATGGCCTTCATCACCGTTCCGCAAATCGCTTCAAGGTCTCCTTCGTATATTCTGATAACACCAAGCGCCCGCTAATCTCGGCACGTTTTTCCAGGAGTTGATCCCAGTCTTCCGTGCCTTCCCAGCACATGCGTTTGATCTCGGCAGCCGCTTCCGGGTTGTAACTGTTGGTTTGTTCGGCGAGGGCGAGGACGGCTTGATCCAGCTCCTCGGTGGTTTCAAAGACTTCGGCATAAAGGCCTTTATCTTTGGCCCAAGAGGGAGATTGGAACGTAGCGGGGTTCATCGCCATTTGGCTAAAAGCAGACAGCCCCAATTTGCGCTTTACCGCCGGCCCCACTACGAAGGGGCCAATGCCAACGGCCAATTCACTCAGCTTAATACTAGCGAATTTAGTAGCCAGGCAATAATCCACAGCCGCGGCGAGGCCAACCCCGCCTCCAACCGCCTTGCCTTGTACCCGTCCAATGATAATCTTCGGGCATTTCCGGCAGGCATTGATCACATTGGCAAATCCCATAAAGAACTGTTTGCCGGTATCAAAGTCATCGATGGCGATTAATTCATTGAAGCTGGCACCGGCACAAAAGGTGCGATTGCCATAGCTCTTAAGGATAATCACTTGAATTTCATCGCGTTCCCCGGTGGCTGTGATCGTATCGGCCAAGGACTTCAACAGATCACTAGGCAGGGAGTTGTGAGCCGGATGAAAAAAGGTGATCTCGGCGATGCCGGCTTGTATATCTTGAGCTGAAACAAAGGGTTCCATGTATCTGATTTCTTTAACGACTAAATCAAACCAAATTGGCTAAAGTGATGGTGAAAGTGTTTTCGATTCATGAGGTCCCAGAGCTGTTTGTCCAGCATTCCAAAGATCGTATTTGGAGTCTCGACACCCGGGTTTTCCTTAAAGAAGGCCTCATATTCATCGAGGACGGAAAGCAAGGCTGTTTTCGCTGTTTCCAGGCTATCGAAACGAAGATCTTCGAGTTCTTTTTCTTTTAACAAGGGATGATCAAAGGATCGGTGCATCGCCCGATAATTGAACAAAGATTCCTGAAAACGGGGAATGCGGTTGGCTGGGGTGATAATCTCGGTTTCGACTTTGCCAATGGCCATTTGCATGAAGAACTCTAGGTGTTCTACCATATGTTGAGGTGTCAGGATACCCCACTCGGCGGTATGCTCTTCCGTCAATTTATCTAATGCCTTCCTCACGGTGGCTTTATCGAAGGCCATGAAAGGACACTTCTTTTGCACCATGGTAAGGATCGTCGCAATAGCGACCAACTCTCCCTCCTGATCGAAGACTTCAACGTACCACTTTACGACACCTGAAGGGAATTCTCGACCTTTGCTATCACGGTCTACTTTTTCCTTGCAAGTTAAGCGTACCTGAATGGTGTCGTTGTGATAAACCGGACGGACGAATCGGCATTCCTCCAAACCGTAGTTGGCTGCTACCGGTCCCTTGTTGGGATAAACGAATAGCCCTGCCGCTGCTGCCAAGATGAAATAACCGTGAGCAGCGCGCTTTTCAAAGATCGTCCCTTCCAGGGAGGTAATATCGGTATGTGCATAAAAATGATCCCAGGTAAGGTTTGCAAAATTGATGATATCGCTATCTGTAATCGTACGCTTGTGGGTGAGTAGAGACATGCCAGGTTCGATATCCTCAAAGTGGTAGGCAAAAGGATGTTGAGGGGTAGTCTTATAGCGCGAACCAGCCTGATAAATACCCGTTATTTCAGTAATGGTGCTAGGTGTACCTTGAATAGCACAGCGTTGCATATAATGCTTAACACCTCGCATACCGCCCATTTCCTCACCCCCTCCTGCTCTTCCAGGGCCACCATGTACCAAGGCGGGCAAGGGAGAACCGTGACCGGTACTTTGTTTTGCGTTCTCACGATTTAACACCAGGATTCGCCCGTGGTGGCTCGCTGCTCCTACGACAAATTCACGCGCGATAGAATCGTCATATGTAGTGATGGAGGCACAAAGTGAGCCTTTGCCCATTTTGGCGAGTTGTACCGCATCGTCAAGATCTTGATAAGGGATGATAGTACTTACTGGACCGAATGCTTCTACATCATGAACCGCCTGATTCCGGTGAGGATCTTTTTCCAATAAAAGAATAGGGCTTAGGAAGGCTCCCTTTTCGGCATCGGCATCTAAGAGATGGACTTCGTCTAGGTGCCCATAAACTAACTCTGCTGTTTGGCATAATTCACTGACTCTATCCCGAACCTCTTGCACCTGATCCTTGCTCGCCAAAGCTCCCATGCGTACTCCTTCAGCTGTAGGGTTGCCAATGGCTATCTTAGACAAAGACTTGCCAATGGCAATTTGAACATCCTCGACCAAGGCTTCCGGCACGATTACTCTGCGGATGGCCGTACACTTCTGGCCACATTTAACTGTCATCTCTTTTCGGACCTCCTTAACAAATAGGTCGAACTCTGGCGTACCTGGTTTGGCATCTTCACCCAGGATGGCGCAATTGAGCGAGTCCGCTTCCATATTGAAAGGAACGGCTTCATTGATAATCCTGGAATGTCCTTTGAGCATCCTACCCGTCGAGGCGGAACCTGTGAACGTAACAACGTCTTGCGACTCCACCGCATCAAGAATCGTCCTAGCCGATCCGCAGACCAACTGTAGTGCTCCTTCTGGTAAGATCCCGGAAGCAATGATTTCTTTGACCACAGCTTCCGTCAGAAAGGCGGTAGCTGTAGCAGGCTTAACGACGGCGGGGACCCCAGCCATCCAATTTACCGCACATTTCTCTAGCATACCCCAAACCGGGAAGTTGAAGGCATTAATATGAATGGCTACTCCTTCCTTGGGTACCATGATGTGATGCCCCATAAAGCTGCCTCCTCTTGATAAGTCTATCGCTGCACCATCAACATGGAAGGCTTGGTTGGGAAAATTTCTACGCAAAGAAGCATTGGCAAATAGATTGCCGAACCCGCCTTCAATATCGATCCAACTATCCGCTCGGGTAGCACCAGTGCGATAGCTGATCTCATAGAATTTTTCTTTTCTCTTATTCAGGTATAGCGCCAACTTCTTTAGCATGTTTCCACGCTGTTGGAAGGTCATTTTCCGCAAAGGAGGTCCTCCCGTTTCACGCCCGTAGGTCAAAACGGATCCTAAGTCAATACCTTTGGTAGTGGCATGTGCAATTACTGCTCCGGTGACTGCATCATAGACTGCCTTTCCATCTCCGTCTCCATCTAGCCATTGGCCCTTTACATAGTTACCTAACTTGATCATATCTTTGAATATGGTTCTTCGACAAATCCGATTTTTGAAGACAATGAAAAACGGGATTTGTCGAAGAAGGTTGAATATTTACTGCTTATCAATAGAGGCTTATTCTTCATTGAAACTTCTTGAAGTCCGGTAGACAGAACCTCTGAATAACGCAATTAGCTCCGTGTTCTCTTCTCGATAGACCTTCACATCATAGGTCGCCATCTTATTTCCTAGCTGCAACTCCTTGGCTTCGGCAATCAAAACATCTCCTGTTTGTGCAGCCTTTACGTGTGTAATTTGGCTGGTTTGTGATACACTCAAACGACCGTGGGAGTTGGATGCAAACGCAAAGGCACTGTCCGCAAAAGAAAAGCTTACGCCGCCATGCAAAATCCCAAAACCATTTAGCATCTCTGGCCGAATGCTCATCTTTAAGGTACAATAGCCAGTCCCAAGTTCTATTAATTCAACCCCCATCCAGCGACTGAAATGATCCTTGGCCATCATCCGCTCAAAAATTTCTGTTGGGCTTAAGGAACTAGACATGATGAGGGGCTTTTTCGGATGAGAAAAACCGTTCTCCATTGGCAGCCATCTTCCTAAGTAGGGGGCTGCATCTATATCTACTTTCACGGTAATGGTCAAAAAGTTGATCCAACCTCTGTACGCATGCCTCGATGCCTATTTCATCTGCCCAACTCAGCAGCCCTTTCGGGTAGTTCACACCTTTGGTCATGGCTGCATCTATATCTTCCCGAGTGGCAATCCGAAAATGCAAGGCATCAGCGGCTTCATTGATCAGCATGGCTACAATACGATCTACAATAGTCTGACCAAGAGCTGTATCCTCAGTGGGGGATGGCTTAATGACTCCTTCCTGGTAGTCGTAATAACCGCGGCCCGATTTACGACCTAAATACCCCGCCTCCGACATTCGCTTTTGCGTAAAAGAGGGGCGGTATCGAGGATCGTAGTAAAAGGCTTTAAATACCGTTTCAGTTACGGTATAATTGACGTCATTACCGATGAAATCCATCAATTCAAAAGGCCCCATTCGGAATTGCCCAATATTTTTCATTGCCCAATCAATCGTTGGGATATCTGCAATTCCTTCGTCATAAATTCGTAGGGCCTCTCCGTAGAAGGGCCGTGCTACTCGATTAACAATGAAGCCGGGCGTATCCTTGGCTATTACGGTTTGCTTTCCCCAGGAGGCAATGATATCATTTGCCTTATCCAGAATCGCATTGGCTGTTTGGACGGCTGGTATAATCTCCACTAGCTTCATCAAGGGAGCTGGATTGAAGAAATGTATGCCAATAAATCGTTCCGGTCGTTGGCAAGCAGCGGCCAATGAGGCGATGGAAAGAGAAGAAGTATTGGAAGCTATTATGGCTTCAGTGGAGAGCAAAGGTTCTAACCGTTGAAATACTTGTTTTTTAATATCCGGATTCTCAATGATGGCTTCGATTACTAACTCAGCATTTGCCAATTCATTTAGATCTTGTACATAGTGGATGTTCTGCTGTATTTGTTGGGCTTTTTCTTCTGTAAGTCTACCTTTTGTCACTAGCCGATCCATGATCTTGGCTAATTGCTGTTTGCTGCGTTCCAAGGCAGCAACTTGGGAATCATAAAGGTAAACCTGGCAATCGGCGGTGGAGGCTACTTGAGCGATACCGCTTCCCATTGTTCCTGCTCCAATTACTCCGATGTTCATATAGGCAGTTTAGTAAGACTCAGGCTCGGGGTGTTCTACACTTCCAAAGTTTCTAAAACTTCGGAAGTGTAGAACACCCCAAGCAAAGACGCAGTTATTTAAGACATTTAAAGTAATCGAATGGCTCCAGACATTCCTCACATTGGAACAATGCCTTGCAAGCCGTTGAACCAAATTGACTGATCATTTTGGTGTTGGTAGACCCACAACGAGTGCAGGGAACTACCCGAGCCCCATTTAATAAGGCTTGTTTATCTGCATGGGCTTCTAAGGGAGCAGCAATCCCGTATTCTTCTAGTCGAGCACGCCCTCTTGGTGTAATCCAGTCGGTAGTCCAAGCGGGAGCCAAGATTAACTTTACTTTGGTAGGATATCCGGCTTGCTCTAGGGTGGCCTTAATCTCCATGGCGATCATATCCATCGCGGGGCATCCGGAATAGGTTGGCGTTATTTTGACTAGCAACGCATCTCCTTCCATTTCGATAGATCGAACTACCCCCATATCCATAATTGAGAGGACAGGGATCTCTGGGTCGGTCACTTTTTCTAGTAAAGCCTCTATTTTAGGAAGTTTTTTAGCCGTGTCCATGCCATCAAATTTAACTGCTGTGATTTACCATTCCATGTTAGGGTAGGTGCGCTGCATATATTGCAAGGTGCTGAGAATATGGCTGTGATGCTCAGAATGCACGCCCTTCTTCCCGCCATCGTGGAAGCCGAAGAATTGTGGCGTACTGAGGGTAGCCTCCTTTAGGACCGATTTGATCCTATCGTAGTAATGGGATCGAATAATAGAAAGATCCGCTCCAATTCCTTGCTCCTTCATCGACTTTTCAATGGGCGTTTCTTGCACCAGCTCGCCAATATAAGGGTAGAGGTGATCTACTGCCGTTTGCATCCGATCATGGCTCTCGCTAGTACCATCTCCGAGGCGCTTTACCCACTCGGAGGAAAAACGTAGATGATATTTAACCTCCTTAATGGACTTGTGGGCGATGGCTGCGATTTGCTCATCCTTACTTTGCAGGAGCGCTTCCAATAGCGGAAGGTGGTAAGCGTCAAAGAAGAATTGCCTAGTCATGACAAAGGCAAAATCCTTGTTTGGTTGCTCCACTAATAGTGTATTGCGATACTCATGCGGATAACGGGTAAAGGCAATGCTATCTTCTGTGATTGCTGTTGCTGTATTTTCACCAATTTCTTGCTTCACCTCAGCAGCGTATTGAAAATAGTTTCTCACCTGCCCAAAAAGATCCAGGGAGATATTAGTAAGTGCAATATCCGTTTCTAAGCTTGGACCATGCCCGCACAATTCACTCAACCGATGTCCAAGGATCATAGTATTGTCCCCAAGCAACAACAGGTATTGATAGAGTTGTTCTTTCATCTGTTTAAATTATTTCCGCCTAAATGTGTTTCAATTCGTTTGGCAGGTCATAGAAGGTCGGATGGCGATAAGCTTTGTCCTGAGCAGGTTCAAATAATTCTCCGCTATGTTCGGGATTGGAGGCCGTAATGGCGCTGGAGGGAACCACCCAGATGCTTACGCCTTCTTGTCTTCGGGTATAAACATCACGTGCATTTTCCATAGCCATTTTCGCATCAGCAGCATGGAGGCTACCTACATGTCGATGTTCTAATCCACTCTTAGATCGGATGAAAACCTCCCAAAGGGGCCAATTTTTAGTACTCATGATTTTATAGTTTAGCCTACTTCAGCTAATCGTTTTTGTTCTTGTTTCTCTGCGTATGCCATGGCCGCTTCTCTCACCCATGCTCCATTTTCATAGGCAGACCGGCGGGCATCTAGGCGCTCCTTATTGCAAGGACCATTACCCTTCACAACCTGCCAAAATTCATCCCAATTGATCTCACCGAAGTCATAGTGACCGCGTTCTTCATTCCATTTCAAGTCTTCATCGGGGACCTTTAGTCCTAGAAATTCTGCTTGCGGGACGGTGATGTCTATGAACTGCTGTCGCAATTCATCATTGGTCTTTCGCTTGATTTTCCACTTCATCGATTGCTCTGTATGCGTAGATTCTGCATCTCTTGGCCCAAACATCATGAGTGAAGGCCACCACCAGCGATTCAATGAATCTTGGGCCATATCCTTCTGTGCTTGCGTGCCGCGACAGAGGGTTAGCATAATTTCATAGCCTTGCCGCTGATGAAAACTTTCTTCTTTGCATATCCGCACCATGGCACGGGCATAAGGACCATAGGAGGTCCGAGTAAGCATCACTTGATTAATAATCGCCGCCCCATCTACTAGCCAGCCAATGGCACCAATATCCGCCCAGCTTAAAGTAGGATAGTTAAAGATACTTGAGTATTTCGCCTTGCCACTGTGCAGCTGCTCAAAGAGTTCATCACGGCTAATGCCCAGGGTTTCGGTGGCACTGTACAGATAGAGTCCATGCCCCGCTTCATCTTGCACTTTGGCTAGCAGGGCCACCTTTCGACGTAAGCTAGGCGCCCGCGTAATCCAATTTCCTTCTGGCAACATCCCTACGATTTCGGAATGAGCATGCTGAGATATCTGACGAATATGAGTCTTGCGATACTTTTCTGGCATCCAATCCTTCGGCTCGATATTCTGACCGGCATCAATTTTGGCCTGAAATTCTTCTTCTAAGCGATCAATGGTTAGCGACATCAGGAATTGATTTTAGTTCTTTAAAAGTATAGTACAAGGATGAATACAGTCTAGCAAAACATTGGATGTTTGCGCTCTTAGAGTATGTACTTCACGATGGAGGATTTACACATCGAAATCGACCACCACCTTATTGCTTTTTGGCATGGATTGACAAGTCAGGACATATCCAGCCTGTACTTCTTCCTCTTCTAAGGCATAATTGACCTGCATTTCTACCTCTCCTTCGATTATTTTCGCGCGGCAAGTACAACATACCCCTCCTTTACAAGCAAAAGGAAGATCAGCTCCTTGGCTTAGTGCTGCATCCAAAATACTGGTATTAGGGTCTTGCAGAGAAACTTGGAAAGCTTTTCCTCCTTCGACAATAGTGATTGCACAGTTGATCTGTTCAGCGGTAGCGTTTTGTGCATCAGTGGTTTTAACAGCTCCGTTCTTTTGCACGCCACTCGTGAAAAGCTCAAAATGGATCTTTTTCCCATCTACCTGCTTGGTCAGTAAATAATCACGTATCATGAAGATCATTTCCTCCGGGCCGCAAACGAAAAAATCATCGATATCTGCGAATGGCAACATTTTTTCGCTGATGACATCTAGTTTTTCAGTGTTTAGTCGGCCGTTAAAAAGAGGGGCGCTGCGTTGTTCTTGGGTAAGAAAATGAAAAACCTTGAATCGATCTAGGAATAAATTTTTCAGGGCTTCAATTTCTTCCTTGAGTATGATGGAGCTTACTTGCTGATTGATATAAAATAGGGTGAAATGACTAAGCGGTTCGGCAAGTAAGTGAGTCTTTATGATTGAGAAAATGGGTGTTATACCGCTTCCCGCAGCAAAGGCCACATAGTTTTTAGCTCGATCTGTTTCGATTTCGGTAAAAAAGCGTCCATTAGGAGGCATCACCTCAACCGTATCCCCTGCTTTTAAATCCTTATTGGCATAGGTAGAGAATTTTCCACCAGCAATTCGCTTAATGCCAACCTTCCATTCTTCATCCAAAGGGCTGGAACACAAAGAGTAGGATCGTCGCACTTCTTCCCCCGCAATCATGGCTTTAAGCGTCAAATATTGCCCTTGTTTATAGGAAAACAACTCCTGCAAATCCTTCTCCACATTAAAGGAAATGACAGAGCAATCTTCAGTTACCTTATCTATTGCTTTTACCGTCAAAGGATAGAAACGCTGTTGAGCCATCGCAAGAGTATTTATTAATACTAACGAACATTCGTTCGTGTTTGTTCGATAAAAAAATGCCTTTTTAAATTCGGCTTCTTTTTCTTTTGGTAAGGTGTTTAGTAAAAATACTTTATCAGTAAGGCCTTTTGGCTCACTTTCACCTCACAAAACTAACGAATGTTTGTTTATTTTCCAAGGTTGTATATAGCCCCTGCTGCTTTTGCCGGAGATTTTCCATTTGGAGCTTGGCGTGTTCATCAGCGGTTGAATCGGCACGACATTTGGATAGGTATAAACGAATAGATATACCGCAATGCCTTAATTTGCGTTAGTTTGCTGGAGGAGTACATACTAGACTGATTTATGGGTAAATTCTTTCTGCGTTGGTTGGGAGTATTGATAGGGTGTGCTTGGTGTTTGTTTCTTTCGGGACAAGACCAATGGGCTTTGCGCGTTCTGCCTTTAGATAGATCTCCGGCCTGGTTGCAGGAAGAACTCACCTACGATACGACCTTTGCGGATTCGTCTCAGGTAATCGAGGCGCTGCGAGGGGTCGTCGGTCAGTTACAATTAAAGACCTACCTGGAAGCTTCTGTTGATACTATAGTAGTAAAGGATCACGATTTTCTTGCTATTCTCCATGTGGGGCCAGCTTATGAATGGGTCAACTTGGCTAAAGGGAATGTGGAGGAAAGCTTATTGGGGCAAACAGGATATCGATCTAGACTTTTCACCAATAGACCCTTTTCGCAGCAAGGTTTGAAGGAGTTGCAAGATGCCATCCTGATCTATCTGGAAAATCATGGTTACCCCTTTGCCAATTTGCGCCTAGATAGTCTGAAGATAGAGCATGGCCGGATTAGTGGGGTGTTACAAGTAGAAAAGGGAGACTTGTATACCTTTGATCAGCTGAGTATAGAGGGAAATGCAAATGTTTCAGAGACTTACCTCAGTAGTTATTTAGGGTTAAAACCTGGGACCCCCTACGATCAGCGGAAAATTCTGCGTGTCAGGGATCGCATTCGAGAACTCCCATTCTTGCAAACTAGGAGAGACTTAAGCGTAACCTTTGAAGGAGAGCAGGCCAAGGTCAATCTCTTTGTAGATAAGAAACGGGCCAGTCGTTTTGATTTCTTGATTGGGGTATTGCCGAGTAGCGCGCAGACGGGGCGATTTTTGATCACGGGCACTTTCAATGCAGAGCTTCAGAATCAATTCGGCTTGGGAGAACGCATTTATGCCGCCTTCGAGCAACTTCGTCCGCAGACCCAAGAATTAGAACTGGAATTTAATTATCCGTACGTCTTAGGAACGCCATTTGGAGCAGATATGCATTTTGAATTATATCGTAGAGATACCAATTACTTGGATCTTCGATATAATATTGGTGCCCAATATCTTTTGGAGGGAGGGAGCTACCTCAAAGCCTTTTGGAATAATTATAGCTCCAGTCTGCTTACCGTCGATACGGTTTCGGTTCTCCAGACGGGGCAACTGCCGGACACTCTGGATGTTAGCCATTCGACATTTGGGCTAGAATACAATCATCAGAAATTGGATTATCGCTTTAACCCTCGGAAAGGTTGGTCTGCTTTCATTAAGGCGGGAGCGGGGGTGAAGACGATTCGCCGGAACAATCTTATCAGTCAATTGGATATTCCTGACCCGTATGCGGACCTAAACCTCAGGTCCTTTATCTATCGTTTGGAAGCGAATTTAGCTGCATATATACCCATGTTCAAAACAAGTACACTGAAGAGTAGCCTGCAAAGCGGGTTTATCATAACGGAAGAGCCAATTTTTGCGAATGAACAGTTTCGCTTAGGAGGGAACCGTCTGCTACGAGGTTTTGACGAGGAATCCATATTTGCTACCAATTATGCTGTCTTTACGATGGAGTATAGACTGTTGATTGGGCAAAATTCTTTTCTGTATATGTTCGGTGATTATGCGCGATTAGATGAGAAAACCATCAAGGACTTACCTGGACAGAATACCGTGGATTACCCATATGGATTTGGTGCTGGAATTAGCTTTGAAACCAAAGTTGGAGTGTTTGGCATTAGCTTAGCTTTTGGTAGCCGAAAACAAAACCCGATTGACTTCGGTGCGCCTAAGGTGCATTTTGGGTATATTAGTTTGTTTTGAATTTGGTCAGCCTTAAATAGCCATGGATTTCCTATTTTTAGCAGCAAATTGTCATACGTTTTGGTTACTGAGAAATCCATCGCGGTTTTACCTTTCGAAAATATGAGTTCTGATCCGGAGAATGAATACTTCTCGGATGGAATGACGGAGGAGATTATTAACGCACTTAGCCGAATTGAAGGATTACAAGTAACGGCGCGAACCTCTTCCTTTGTTTTCAAAAATAAGAAAACAGATATTCGAACGATCGGACAAGAACTTGGTGTGTCCCTCGTCTTGGAAGGGAGTGTTCGGAAATCGGGTGCGCAGGTCCGGATCACCGCACAATTGATTCGAACGGACAATGGTTTCCATATCTGGTCTGAGAATTTTGATCGAAGCTTGACGGATATCTTTGCATTGCAGGATGAGATTAGCCTCCTCATTGCTGGGAAGATCCGGGAAGATTTTGGGCATTTTGATATTCAGGATCAATTGGTGGAATCTTCTACAGGGAATATAGGTGCGTATCAGCTGTATTTGAAAGGGCGATTCCATCATAATCGCTGGAATTTGCCGGCTTTTGCCGAAGCGGCTTCTTTCTACCAGCAAAGTATTGATGAGGACCCTGGCTTTGATTTGCCTTATTTTGGAGCTGGCTTGAGTTATAGCTTCTTGGGGTCTTGGGGAGGTATGGATAGGCAGGAAGCTTTTAAACTAGCCGATGAGTATTTTCGACGGGGTCTATTACTAAACACTCCTTCCCATTACAGTTATTACTGTGTTGCAAAGCATCTATTCTGGGGTAAATGGAATTACAGGGAGGCCTATGAATTGTTGCTAAAAGCCTATAAGCT
>JAHQWA010000345.1 GCA_019634045.1 Saprospiraceae bacterium | reverse complement strand
GTGGGTTATTGTCTCAGAAGGGTGGATTATTGTTGCATGGGGTGAAACAAAACGAAAAAGTCTTCCGAAATCTTGGGGATTTGGGAAGCCTTTTCTTCTAATTCTGCGGTGGAGGCGTGATCATGATGTGCGCTCTATGCGTTCCCGGATCCATGATCCAAGGCCCGCCGGGTACCTGCGGTTGTAAGGGCAAACCCGTAGACTCCGCGGTAGCGAAAGCGATATAGACCACCGATCGATAATTGGCGCCGGTAACGGTATTGGTAGCCAAATCGTACTTACCTTCTGTTCCAGATAGGATATGGAGGGTCGAAGGATTCTCTGGCATCTTCAATACTCCCGCCTTGGCCTCTGCTTCGCGAATGTCGAAAACCTCATTGGCATTTTTGCCTTCTTTTTTTAAAGCCCGGCCCCTAGCCATAAAGGCCTCCAAGTCGACATGATAGCAAGCGACATTAAAGCCCGCTTTGTTCGGATCGTCTGCCAGGCAGATCATGTTATTGGTCCCTTCTCGTAAGGTGACTAGTTCCCCCTTTTGGTCGTACCCCAGTACTTTTGCTCCATCGCGCAAATCTTCTGGGATAGCCATGATGGCAGCACCAATCTGCTCGGCTGCATTGTCCGCACCTTGTGCACAGCCACTGAGGTACAAAAGAGAAAAAATTAAGACAAAGGATAGGTTGAGATGTGATTTCATTGATTAAGTAACTTTTATTCAAAGTAAGATTGATCGATATCTTCCAATATGGAAGGAACAGGCTTCACGCCATCTAAATGAACTTGCAAGGCCGCCCGCAGCTCTTCCAGCACCTCCGGGTGCTCCGCTGCCAGATTAAACCGTTCGGAAGGATCGTGATCCAATTGATATAATAGCGGTGGGTCATGGGCAACGGGCTGTTCTCCAATATAAGGATTTAATGTCTTCAGATGCATCTTCCAGGGCCCCTTTCTAAAAGCAAATACCTGAGCACCAAGATAGTAAATGACTTCTTCCCTGACCTCAGCTGTGGGATCTTCGAAAAGAGGACTGAGATCTGTTCCGTCTAAAGTCCGATCCTTAGGTAGTTTCCCACCTGCCAAAGTTACAGCGGTAGCATACAGATCCATAGTTGTCGCCAAAGACTGAGTCGTGCCTGGAGCAATGCGGCCAGGCCACCAAGCAATGGTAGGTTCGCGCATTCCACCCTCAAAAGTTGAGCCTTTACCTTGATGAAGTAGGCCTGCGCTCCCGCCTTCCTGTTTTTCGGTCAGCCAAGGGCCATTGTCAGAAGTAAAAACAACTAAAGTGTTTTTGTCTAAGCCTTTCTCTTGTAGGGTGCTCAGAATTTGTCCGACGCTCCAATCGAGTTCTTCCACCACATCCCCGTATAGCCCGCGGCTACTCTTACCTTCAAAATCTGGACTGGCAAAGAGCGGGACATGTGGGAAAGAGTGCGGCATGTATAAGAAAAAGGGTTCCTCCTGGTGCGCCTCAATAAATGCAATAGCCTTCTCCGTATATTGCTTTGTTAGCAAACGCTGATCCGGATTGGTTTCTAAGACGGTAGTATCTTGATACAAAGGGAGCGGCGGATATTTCCTGGGTGGGGCCCACTTGGCATCAGGTGTGGGGATCATATCATTGGAGTATGGCAGACCATAGAAGGTGTCAAACCCGTGCCGTAGTGGTAAATATTGCGGATAATGGCCAAGGTGCCATTTACCCACTATCCCCGTATGATAGCCTTGCTCCTTCAAAGCCTCTGCTAAAGTAATTTCCTCAGCCGGTAAACCTTGATAGGAAAAGGGAAACAAAACTCGAATTCGATCGCTGACCATGCCAGAACGAATCGGCAATCGTCCCGTCAATAAAGCGGCCCGGCTAGGTGTACAGACCGACGCCCCAGAATAAAATTGAAAAAACTTCAAGCCTTCCTCCGCCATTCGATCTAAATGAGGCGTTCGGATGGTCGGGTTTCCATAGGTTCCTAGATCACCGTACCCAAGATCATCCGCAAAAATGATAATAATATTGGGAGAGCCTTCCTGGGTTTCACTCTTTTCGTTTTCTTCTACCGTACAGGCGGGAAGGAGGAAAAAGGCCAATAGAAAGTAGAATAGATTTATTTGTCTGTTGTTCATGTTTTCTACACTTTTGCCAGGGATACTAAACGACTACCTCGCTATCCAAACACTCAAAAACTGCTCGGTAGAAATCCGGATGCGACTCCCAGGTTTTACCTGTAACGATCCGACCATCTCTAGTCGCCTCTTTATCGGCTACGTACACTCCGCCACAGGATTCCACTTCAAAACGAACATGTTCATAACAAGATATAGGACGCTTATCTACTAAACCTGCCGTAATCAAGATTTGCACCCCATGGCAGATGGCAAAAATGAATTTATCCGCAGCGGCAAAAGCCCGAACAATCTCAATTACTTTCTGGTTATTCCGCAAATATTCTGGGGCTCGACCTCCTGGGATCAAGATGGCATGGTAGTCATCAGGGTTTACGTCAGCTAGGGCTATATCCGAGGAGACATTGTATCCAGGGCGCTCCACATAGGTGTCCCAGCCGGGTTCAAAGTCATGGATAACCAAGTGCATTCGTCCTTTGGAAGGAGCTGCGATCACCGGCTGGTAGCCCGCTTCTTGGAGTCTATGGCTCGCATAGAGAATCTCAAAGCTTTCACCAGCATCGCCTGTGATGATAAGGATAGCGTTAGACATAGGAGTAATTCGTTTAAAGATTATAGGTTGCTCGTTGATTAGGTAATGGTTAAAAAATACAAAATTCTTTTGTTCGAAAAGTAGGAATCTTCTTTATGAACATGTTGCGAATCAGGCTACTCTGTTCCCTCTTCTTCCAGTGCGCCAACAGGTCTGACTCCAGCTCCCTCGCGCCCCATCAATCGATCCCCTAATTCGGTACGAGCTTTTTCTGCATAGGCTTCTAAGCGTTGTACTACATTGGGATGTTCTGCCAGCACATTGCGGGTTTCTTGCACATCATTAAAGAGATCATATAATTCCATCTGGGTCAGATCATTTTGCTCATATGGAATAGGTTGACCGTCATCGGTGCCCGTTCGTCCGTTGAGAGAACGATAACGATGCGGATAATACAATTTCCATCGACCATCTCCACTCATCACCGCATGTAGTTCATTACGCTTGTAATAAAAATAGTAGGCTGACTGATGAGGAGCTACTTTATCTTTCCCGATCATCAAATCGGTCATATCTTTCCCATCGATAGTATGTTCGGGCAAATTAGCTCCAGTTAAGGCAGCGATAGTTGGGAAAACATCAATCGTCATCGCAGGTTTCTTTTCCGTTCTTCCTGGCTTTATCCTAGCTGGCCAGCGCATGATGCAAGGCACCCGGACACCGCCCTCCCAGGCCGTCCCCTTCCCTTCCCGCAATGGCAATGCCCGCCCGGAATGACCTCCATAGGAGAGCCAAGGACCATTATCAGAAGTAAAGATGACTAGGGTGTTTTCGTCGATCCCATTCTCCTTTAGAGCTCCTAGGATCTCCCCAACGCTCCAGTCAATCTCCTCTATCACATCCCCATAACGTCCGGCAGCTGATTTATCTTGATATTTTTCAGAAACAAAGAGCGGAACATGTGGCATACTGTGCGGAACATATAGGAAAAAGGCTTGATCCTTATTTTTTTCAATAAAGGATACGGCTCGTTCTGTATACCAGGTGGTCAGCAGGGATTGATCGTCTAGCGTATCGATCGTCTGCTCATTTTCTACCAAGGGCAGCGGACCGAAATCAAAGACGGTCCCTTGAGAAGGATGATAAGGCCACATATCATTAGAAAATGGAACACCAAAATATTCGTCAAAGCCTTGTCGGGTGGGCAGGAATTCTGGCTCTGAGCCAAGATGCCATTTCCCATATTGGGCCGTAGCATAGCCCAGCGGCTTCAGCAGTTCTGCAATGGTTACCTCATTCGGGTGCAGCCCTTTTCCGACATAAGGCATATAAGCGCCATGTATACCCAAGCGATTGGCATAACATCCGGTGAGCAGTGAAGCACGAGAGGCTGAACAAACCGGTTGCGAGACATAGAAGTTCGTAAATCGTACTCCTTCCTCGGCCATCTGATCTAAATGGGGAGTCTTGATATCCGGGGAGCCATAGCAGCCCACATCTTGGTAGCCTTGATCGTCGGTAAAGATGATCACAATATTCGGCAAGGAAAGATCTTCCTGCTTTTCGCGACAACTGGAAAAGCATAATAGGAGCCCTAGGGTTGTCACTAGCAGACATCTGTACTGGTTCATTAGCGTTGGTTTTTCCTCCAAGCTAATGTAATGAAAATTAGTGATCTCCTTTACAGTAGTATAGTCCAGCGATTTTTTCCTGGCTCCTCAAAATACTAGTTCATCACGAAGCGTAAGATGTCAATCGTGCTTATCTGAGGGACTAGGCCCGGGCCGTCAAGGGAAAAGGTCGCCTCGTTAGGCGCTGACTAAATCGAACACGAGTTGTTTGCGGAGTGTAAATTGGAAACAGGTTCCATCTTCGTATTTATCATCTACCCATATCTTACCTCCATGCTGTTCCACAATTTTTTTGCAAAGTGCCAATCCAATACCGGTTCCTTCATATTTAGAACTACTATGCAACTTCCGGAACAGTAGGAAAATCTTCTCCTGAAACTCTGGACTAATTCCAATACCATTATCCTTAATGTAAAAATTCCAGTGATCTTCGGTGCTAGAACAACCAATCTCGATCTCTGGCGCGATCTCTGGTCTACGGAACTTAATGGCATTCTCCAATAGATTCTGAAACAATTGGCGCATCATGGTACTGTCTGCCTGAATGCTGTCGGGAATGTTTTTGATGTGAATAGTAGCCTCACTATCTTCCAAGGCCGTTTGCAGATCAGCCTTGATACTGGCGAGGATTTTGGGAAGCACTACTTCTTCTAATTGATGATTATTCGTATTAACCCTCGAGTAGGTTAGTAGATCCTCAATCAAGTTCTTCATGCTATTCGCTCCCGTGCTAATATATTGTAGGTACTCCTCCTCATTATCTTGTAGACGATCCTTTAAGCTTCGTTTTAGCAGTTGTGTAAAGCTGACGATCGTCCTAATCGGAGCCTTAAGATCATGGGAGGCCATGTAGGCAAAGTTTTCTAACTGCATATTGCTATCAATATACTTCTTCAGGTCTTCATTCTTTTCGTTCAATGCCTTCAGCGCTTTGCGAATAATCTCCTCCTGATTGTGCTGCGTAGTAATATCCTGTACAATACCGGAGATTCTGGCGGCCCTCCCTTCTTTATCGAAAGACTTTTCACCGGTCATCTGAAACCACTTGTGTTCTCCTGTACCTAGTTTTTTGTTGTAGGTGAAATTAAAGGTCGACCGATTGTTGTCACGCTTTACTTCCGCCATCAAGTCTTGATATTCTTCCGCCACCAATAATTTTATACAAGTCATATAGCCTGCATGGGCAAGATTACCCATTTCAAACATTTGGTGTAATTGCTGTGAACACGAAAAAGCATCAGCTGTGTAATCGTATTCCCAGCTTCCCAATAGTGCTACCTTTTGGGCTTCCCGTAATTGCCGTTCTCTCGTACGGAGCGCTCGCTCTGCTTGCCGCCGGGTGGACACATCATTAATGATTACCAGAATTTCCCTAGAATTGAAGCTACTGGGAATGAGCGTCGTTTCCGTCTCAAACATCTCTCCACCAAATCTTTTATGGAAGAATTCAAACTGTAATCTTTTCTTTGACGCCAAACCACTGATTTGTTGTTCAATCATTTTACTTGACAGGGTCCCATCAGGCTGATATTGCGGCGTCATATAAATCGGAGAAAGGGTCTGTATATCTGCCTCCTCCGGTATCTCGAACATGGTTCTAGCATTTTCATTGCACTCCTCCACTAAGCCCGATTCTGTGTTGAAGATGAAGATGGCATCAAAAGTACTATTGAAGAGGTTTCTATAGCGATTCTCACTTTTAAGCAAGGCGTTTTCAGCAATCTTCCGCTCGGTAGTTTCCAGGGCAAATCCAATTCCCTCTTCCTTTTTAGGATCGAAGGTTACACGGGTATCAAAAAAGAGTTCTTCTTTTTGGTTTGGCACCTTGGTCAGAAATGCATTATCCTTGCCATCAATCACGGCCTGATGGCCCTCAATTATTTCGGGCACATGTTTATAAATTTCCTTCATGTTTGCCCCAACCACTTCATTCGGTTTGAGGCCCAACCGCTGTAAAGCACCACCAACACTTAAGGTAAAATTGAGGTCCTTATCGAATCGGTAGTAAACAACTGGGAAATTAGCCATTAACTTTTCTGTGATTTCATCACGGGTAGCAATCGTATCTTGGGTCGCCTTTAATTCGGAAATATCTCGCTGAGTTCCCCAGATTCCCTTCAACTGACTATTCTCTACAATTCCGAATACATTGTTGAGCAAGTGTACATATTCTCCTTTTTCATTCCATTCCCGAGAGGCTTTGTTCAACATGATATAATTAGCTGCAGCAAAGTCCGGAAAGGTCACAGCCATGCCTGCATCTGGAATCCCTGCCACAAATTTATTTATCGGCATGCCACTTACCACTTTTCCCTCTTCATAGCCATACAACCTGGCAAAAGCATCATTGCATTGCAAGAAATAGCCATCCTGTCTAAACCGAACATATTGCTCTTCAATGGGTAAATTGGTGGGAATCGGGCTGGTAAAGGAAATGTGATAGATGCCCTCCGCCGTCAACTTCAAAAACTGTTTCACGCCTTCCTCCGATGCTTCTTTCGTAGAAATTGTCCGCCAATACATCAAGAGGAAACTTACGATCTTATATGCAAACAGATAAGTAAAGAAGGCCAAGGCAGCCTTCATATTTAAAACCTGGAATCGGGTGATTTGCTGAAAAGAAAAAAGACTCAATTCCATCAAAAACAGGGTCAAACCTGTCACGAGGAAAAGGACTAGAATCGAGATTGATATTCTTTTTCTTTCTGGAAAATAAATGAGAGCATTCAAGGACAATGGAACGAAAAAGATGCTGTTAAACAGGCTGCTATAGGCAAGCACAATGGTCAGCATCATGATGTAGATAAAACCGATGCATTTCCAAACACAATACTCATAGTAACCTTTGGATACGAAGTAGATACAACTTCCAAAAAAGGCCACAATAAAGAGGTGGCCCGCGAGAAAAACGGGCGTTGTGAGGCCGTTGACCTCGTAATAGATCACCGTGATCATAGGGAGCACAATCCCCATGATGAGGTCAAAGTTAAATATCTGACGGGCTAATCTTTGCAAACTGGTAAGGTCACCCGAAATACCATTATTCAATATTCGCTGTAGCACTTTCATAAGACACATGCGTGGTTAGAAAATCAAGAGACCATGGTATCTCCCAGGCTGACAATCGGGTCAGTCAACGAGTGTTGTTCAACATTGAGAATTTAAAGGAGATCAGCCTTAGGATGATGGGTGAATGCTGTTGTAATTTAAATAACTTATACTAAAAACGGAGGAAAATGTTCTTAATTATTGGCAAGAAATTGACCAACATCTATAGAAGGAGTGAAATATATATAGAATTGACTATCAGTAGGCAGAAAAAAAGCCCCCAATAAGGGAGCTTTCTGTTAAGTAAGGGGACCCCGTAGGGTCATTGTTCATCTCGATTTATGAAAACTCGGGGAACGGTTATCAGGCTGTAAGCCTTGCCGCATGTTTAACTCTTAGTTGGCGAGCCTTTGCTTTTGCTCGATTGAGCTTCATTTTAATGGCTCCTTCTGATTTATTTTTTCGTTGTGCCATCTCCTTGATGGACATTTCTTCTTGGAATTTCATCAGTAAGATCTTGCGATCGGAAGAAGGCAATTCATCCAATACCGTATTCAATTCCGCAATCTTGCGATCGATCAAGTAGGGATCTGCATCGTTCTCTTCCACGATACTGACAGCCTCCTGAAAATCTTCACCCATCTTGTTCCGCTTAGACTGCTGCTTTTTCAGAAAGTCCATGCAGTAATTATAGGTAATGGAATACAGCCATGTGGACACCTTAGCTTCTTGACGAAACTGAGAAGACTTCAAAAAAGCTCTGATGAATATCTCTTGCATGGCATCCTTGGCCAACACCTCATCCTTTAGTAAACTCAAGCACTTCATGTAAACCTTTGGTGCAAATTGACGATACAAAAGATCAAAGTTCAAGTTCGCCGTTCCATTACCTCCTCGTTTGCTATTCATCACTTGATTCTTGGCTGTTTGATATGTCGTTGTCATAAAAAAGGTTTTTAAGTTAACGATCATGAGATGAGGGGATTCCTCTTTAATTTAAGTGTGTTTTGTCCTTTAAAGCGATACTGATTTAGTATTTGTTGAAGGACATTACAAAGATGAAGGGAAAACCAATAGCCGTCGTGGACTATCGTTTCAAAATGGTGGACTATTGTCTTATTTGCATGAAACAGGCCCAGTTTGGGCAAAAATCCCATGGAAAAGGGGAGAAAAAGAGCAGTAGTTAGAAGATTAAGTCGAAATAGATACGGGGATTTATGCTGCCTGTGTTTGACGTCGATCTATCTTTATCAGAGCAGGCAATAGCATAACTACGCAAGCAACAACACAAATTAAACTAAAGATGATTACGACTTCAAAGTTGTTTCCAACGATCAAGAAGCTGACGAATGCAGGCCCGATGGCTCGCCCTCCTAGATTAATTGTAGCCCCTAAAGCCACAATCTTACCATCGAGGTCAACAATAGATTGTACTTTCTGAAAATAGGCAATCAAGAAGCCCCAACATCCTGCTACCCCAAATATGGAGGCAAAGTAAACCCAGGCGGAAGGGACCCAATTAATGAGCAAAAAGCAGACCGCTAAAATGGAAATTCCTCCCATGATAGGAATCGTCAGTCCAAATCGATTCCCTAAGCGGAAAACTAAAAAACCTGCCAGAATACCAGCAAAGTTACTATTACTAAGGGCCATCGCGATGAAGGATGCACTTAAGCCATTGGCATTACCCATTCGTTCGACGTAAGCATAAAAGGCACCGGAACCAGCCATCAAGAGGAGGTAAGAGATAAGACTGATCAATACCGGCCGTTGCTTCAGCAGGTAGATTAATGTATCGGCTTGTACCGTAATCGTCTTGGTATGGAAGGGCTTTAAAACGGGAGAGATCAATAAACCGACCAGGCCTGAAAAGGCAATCAAGTAGAATAGCGCGGCCATGCCTCCAATCTCCATTATATAGGGAGCCACAAAAAACAATACAGCAGACCACGAGCAGTATACAATCACGTAAAGCCCAAAGCCACGTTCCTGCCGAGGCAAACCGGCCAAGACTCGTAAAATGCCCGCGTATAGCACACCGCCCAATAAGCCCGAAAGGAAACGAAACAGTAATAAACTCGCAGAGGTGGTTAGAAATGCACAACTAAAGTCGATCAAAATAAGTCCCAGCAAACTCCAGCGAATAGAAGGTAATAACTGAAAACGATCCCCAGACAGGGGTACATAGAGCGCCCCTACAGCAATTCCCGCAGCGTTAGCTGCCGCTACCCAACCGATGGTTTGATTAGAAAAACCCAGCAGATCTACCATTCCTCCCAGTGCCACCGGCAGCACCAAAATCATGCTAAAACCCGCTGAAGCGATATATCCCAGCTTCGCTAAGGTGAGCCATGAGGGTGCATTCTCTTCTTGTTCTTTCATATTACTAACTTGTACTGGCCGTTCAATCTGGCAACAAAACCGTGTCTCCTTACTCGTCCAGGATTTCACACATCACTTCTACCCAGTGCTTGGCCCTTCTATCTGTGAAATGTTCAATCTGGTGTCTACAGCTAAAGCCATTGGCTATTATCTTGGCTTTTGCATCACTCTCACGAACAGCTGGAAATAGGATTTGTTCGCCTATCTTTCTGGATATCTCATAGTGCTCTTTTTCGTACCCGAAAGATCCTGCCATTCCACAACACCCACTTGGGATTTCCTCCAAGGAGGTACCGGTCAAACCCTCGAAGACTCGCTTAAGGTGTGCGGTCCCGAACAAGGCTTTTTGGTGGCAATGGCCATGTAAAAGCACATCGCGCTGCTCTCCCGCGGCTTTAGCAGAAATGTTACCTGCATCCAGCTCCGCAGCCAAAAATACATCTAGCATCTGTACACTTTCCTTGAGTTGTCTACCCAGGGTTTGATCTGCCAGGAGATCGGGTAGGTCATCCACCAAAGCCGAAGCACAACTAGGCTCACAAACCACTATTTTGGTTCCTTCCTGCATCAATTCCGCTAATGCCTGAGCCGTTTTACCGCCCTCCGATTTCGCCAAGCGTAAAAAACCGTGGGAAATTCTCGGCCGCTGGCAGCAACCTACGGCCGCCAATTCTACCTTATATCCACAGCTTGACAAGAGCTTGGTAGCCGCGACCCCAACGCTAGGTTCGTGATAATTCAGGTAAGTATCTGCAAATAGAATAACGGTCTTACCGGCCCCGCTAGTTGGCTGATAATTTGTGGCAAACCATTTTTCAAATGACTGCCCAGCAAAAGCGGGGAGCTTGCGTCGGCTATCAAAACCGGCCACCTTATCAATTATGAATCGCCCCAAGGCCGAGTGATTAAGGCCATTCACCAGTCCAGCCATAGGGCCGGAGAAGCGATTAGCCATCTGGGCAGAAGCTCGGATCAGTTTGTCTCGGCGAGAAAGTCCCTTTTGGTCATATTTCAACTGTAGGACTTCACTCTTCAATTTCGCCATATCCACATTGCTGGGGCACTCTGACTTACAAGCCTTACAGGAAAGACACAGATCCATCGTTTCTTGCAAACGCTCGCCTACCAAGCCGGCTTCACCCAACTGCCCCGACATGGCCAAGCGCAAGGCGTTGGCACGGCCGCGGGTCGAATGTTCTTCTTCTCTAGTCGCCTTAAAACTAGGACACATGGTTCCGCCTAACATCTTCCGGCACTCGCCTACCCCCGTGCACATATGTACCGCATTGGCAAAATTGCCATCCTCTCGATAATGATACTGCGTAGTCAATTCCTGGTCTGCATAGGCCGCTCCATAGCGCAAGTGTTGGTCAATGGGGGGAGCATCGATGATCTTTCCTGGATTCATTCGCTTTTCAGGGTCGAATAAGTGTTTCACCGCCCTTAACACCTCGTATACTTCTTCGCCAAAAAATTCAGGTAGATAATAGCTTCTGACCAATCCATCTCCATGCTCGCCACTCCAGGACCCACCATACTCCTTAACCAACTGGAAAGTTCCATCTGCAATATTTTTAAACCGCTCGATATCTTCAGCCAGTCGCAAGTCAAGAATGGGCCGCACATGGATCACCCCGACGCTGGCATGTGCATACATGGCCGCCTCGGTATCATTAGCCGCACAGAGTTTTAAGACCCGATCAATATATTCTGGTAGGTGTTGCGTGGGAATTCCCGCATCTTCTATGAAAGCCAATGGTTTTTTATTTCCCTTCATCCCTAACATCAAGCCCAGTCCCTTCTTTCGGACTACCCACACATCTTCATAGATAGGCCCTTCCGGGAAGAGCGGGTAAGCATAGCCCATTTCTCTCCGCTTTAATTCCTCCATCATACGTTGCGGGCGTTCTAAGACATCCGCGGCCGTATCTCCATAGAATTCCACGATTTGAATAGCCGCTGGATGCCCTTCAATGAAATGTGCATGTCTTTGAGTAGTCAGGTTTTCACGACTCAATTCCACGACTGTCCTATCTAGGATTTCTATGGCCGAAGGCTGAAACGGTAACATGACGTTCACTGCCTCTATAGCTTCCAGGACTTCCGCAAAATGTACCACGCAAACCGACTTATGCTTCGGCAAGGGCTCCAACTTGATCTTGGCCTCCAAAAATGTCACTAAGGTACCCTCACTTCCACACAATAGTTTGCTGAGATTCCAAGTCTCCTTTCCTGCAAACTCATCCAGATTATACCCCTGGACTCTCCGCATAACCTTCGGAAATGCCTGCTGAATAGCAACTTCATGATCCTCTATCATTTCATAGAGTTCCCGATAGATCTCTCCCTCCCGACTACCACCAGTCCCCTTTTGTATAAAGTCAGCTTTATCCAGCGCTTGGGTATGCAATGGGGTGCCATCTTCCAACAAAACCTTCAATTCAATGACGTGATCGACGGTTTTTCCAAATACGATGCTTTTAGTTCCGGAAGAATTATTGCCGATCATTCCACCGACATTAGCTCGACTTGAGGTAGCCGGATCTGGCGCGAAATGCAAGCCCAAAGGCTTTAACTTAGCATTCAACTCATCACGAACCAAGCCGGGCTGAACGCGGGCCCATCCTTCCTCCTCATTCACCTCCAGTAGTTGGTTCATATATTTGGAAAAATCAAGGATCATCGCTTCCGCTACCGTCTGGCCAGCCAAACTGGTTCCTCCTCCCCTCGGTAAAATCGCCACTTGATGATCCTTAGCGATTTGCAAAGCCATGCGTACATCCTTATCGTGCTTCGGCAAGACCACTGCAATGGGTTGAATCTGGTAGACACTAGCATCGGTAGAATAAAGTCCTAAACTGGTTGAGTCGGAAAGTACATCGCCATGAATATGGAACTGTAGATCTTGTACAAATAACTGCTGCTTGGCCATCTCTTGTTGGTAATTTCGTTTTGAGTGATCAAGCTAAAAAAGAATTATCGCAAAAGCTTTTTAAAGCTGTCATTTTTTTTCGTTTTTTACTTCCGTTCCAAGCTTTCAAGCTGAGAGCAATCACAAAACGAAATTACCAATGATCCGACCCTACGTTTTAGCAGAGGCCAATTGGAAAGCCGTTGAACATACGGATTTTCAGATTGCCATCCTCCCCTGGGGCGCCACGGAAGCCCACAATTACCATCTCCCCTATGCCACTGATAATTATGAGGCAACGGCCGCTGCTGAAGAATCAGCTAGGAAAAGCTGGGAAGCTGGGACCAAGGTCATTGTCCTTCCCACCATCCCCTTTGGTATTAATACTGGTCAATTGGATGTGAAACTCTGCATGAATCTCAATCCTAGTACGCAATACGCGATCTTAAAGGATGTGGCGGATGTACTGGTTCGACACAAGGTGAGTAAGCTGGTGATCCTGAATTCTCATGGCGGAAACAACTTCAAAACCATGATCCGAGAATTAGCCATTGACTTCCCGGAACTCTATGTCTGCAGTATCAATTGGTGGCAGGTGGGTAATAGCAATGATTTCTTTGTGGAGCCAGGAGATCATGCGGGTGAGATGGAAACAAGCGTAATTATGCATCTTCATCCGGGTCTGGTCCTTCCGCTTTCTGAAGCGGGAGACGGAGCCGCGAAGTCCTATAAACTCAAGGGATTCAAAGAAGGTTGGGTCACTAGTCAGCGTCATTGGACAAAAGTAACAGCAGATACAGGAGTGGGCGATCCAAAGCATTCCACAGCGGAGAAAGGAGCAGCTTTTCTGGACATGACTACAACAAAGATCAGTGCATTCCTCAATGAGTTGGCCCCCTTAAGTATCGATGAGTTATATGAGTAAGCCCTTAATCGTCTCTACTGGGCTTTCACGGAAAATTTTTAATTTACACGCTCACTTCTAATACGAATCCCAAAGAATCAAGGTAGTCGCACATTTATAAACGATTGTTGAGTCCGCAATTGGCATCCGACTCAATACAAACCAACTTAGCAATATGTCAACGAATATTAGGGTACAGCTTTCCATAATGATGTTCTTTCAATTCTTTATATGGGGCTGTTGGTACGTGACGATGGGTACTTACTTTGGAGAAATCGGGTTTCAAGGATCAGATGTAGGTAATGCCTATAGTACGATTAGTTTGGGAGCCATATTCGCCCCGCTGTTTGTAGGTATGATTGCCGACCGCTTCTTTAATGCGGAAAAAGTCTTAGGAGCCTTGCACCTCATTGGGGCTGGCTTGCTGTACTGGATTTCCACCATCACGACTCCTAGTGGCGTCTATTGGGCCTTGCTCCTTTACTCCCTATGCTATATGCCTACATTGGCGATTGCGAATGCAGTAGCCTTTAACCAGATGGATAACCCAGAAAAGGAATTTCCTGCCATCCGGGTACTGGGGACCATTGCTTGGATTGTAGCTGGAATATTGATTGGTACGATGAAAATTGAGCCGACAGCCATTCCATTTAAAATTGCAGCCGGATTTTCTGTGCTTATGGGAATCTATTGCTTTTTTCTTCCCGCTACTCCTCCTAAAGCGAAAGGCAAGGATGTGTCCGTTGGCCAACTGCTGGGCTTTGATGCTTTAAAACTTATGAAAGATCGGTCTTTTGCCGTACTGATCATTGGTTCTCTGCTGGTTTCTATTCCTTTGTCCTTTTACTATAATTTCACCAATCCGTACTTCAATGAATCCGGTATGGTGAACGCCGCAGGAAAAATGACCATGGGCCAAATGTCTGAAATCATTTTCCTATTGTTGATGCCTTTCTTTTTCAAGAAACTGGGTGTAAAGAAAATGATTCTAGTAGGGATTCTGTGTTGGGTAGCCCGCTATCTACTCTTTGCCTACGGTAACAATGAAGAGTTGGTCTTCATGTTTTATGCCGGTATCATTCTGCATGGACTCTGCTATGACTTCTTCTTTGTAACCGGTCAGATATATGTGGACAATGAAGCCCCCGAAGCGGTGCGTTCAAGTGCACAAGGCTTAATTGCCTTGGTTACTTACGGTTTGGGTATGTACATTGGATCTATCTACTCTGGTAAAGTAGTAGAATCACATGAGATTCTCAATGATGCTGGCGAGATCATCGGGCACAATTGGTGGAATATCTGGATGGTTCCTGCGGGTCTAGCGGGTGTGGTGCTTATTCTTTTTGCCATCTTCTTCCGCGAAAAGAAATCAGAAGCAGTAGAAGCATAAACTCAAGCAAAGACCTCAGAAATAGCTCAACTTTCGTAGAGTATTTCTGAGGTCTTACTTTCTCTCTTCCTTCCCTACTCTCCTCCCCTGTACTTTGACAGTTTTACATCAAACATTTTTCATTATACCTTACACCTCACTTCCTCATGGTATTCCAAGGCGGGCGATCAAAGACATCTTCTACTTCGTAGCCTTCTTCCCCTATCGCGGGACTTAATATGGCAATAATTCTAGCATCTGCATCCGAAGGATTAAAGGAAGCATGTACTACACCCGCTGGAATGAAACAGCTATCGCCAGGTTTCATCATACGTTTTTCGCCTTCAATCCATTGTTCCAACACCCCTTCTACCACATAGATCACCTCTTCCTGGTTGGGGTGATGGTGAAAACTATGTTGCTTTCCCAGTTCAAATACGGCATCAATAACCATTAGGTTTTTGGCACTGGTTTGTTGTGGACCGGAGAGGGTGGCTGATCGTCCGATCGGAGCCGTTTCCCAATTCACATCAGCCTTAAGCATAAATTTTCCGTTCATTGTGCTATTAGATTTTTTAGTCTACGAACTTGTTAAAAAAGAGCAGATACTTCCTTTGTTTGAATCAAAAGGCAATTTCGCCCTTTCCTCATATTCCTCCTCCTACTATGATTTTTCCATTCATCATTCGCCAGTGCCCTGGGAAGGTACAGACGTAGGGATATACACCTGCTTGCTCCGGCACCTTAAATACTAAACGATAGCTTTCTCCTGGATTGACCAATGGAGTTGCTGCCAGCACTTGTGGGATAGGAGGGATATAGTCAGATGACGCTCCATTCTGCTGTACCAAGTGATCTGCAGCCACCCCTATGGTGGCTAATGAACCAATCTCTCCAATCAATAGATTATGCTGCATAGCATCTACATTTTCGAAAATAAAAGCGACGGTTTCACCTGGTTTCAATCGAATTTCCTCGATATCATATTTCATTTCTTCTGGAACCGTCTTGATCTGTATCTCACGATCTACCTCAGCGGGCGCACTTGCGTTGGCAGCAATCTTTTTGGAGTACGGGCCATAATATTCCATGAATAGGTCCTGAACGGTAACCCCCTGCGCAAAAACTGAGGCTGAAGAACGAATTACTTTTTCCACCTTGAACTTCCAAGTCCCAGCCAAAGCCATCCGCTCTTCTCCCAATGCCAGGTAAACAGCATTGCTGTCTCCATAGATCCCGCCCCGCCACTGTTCATCCGAAACCCGGACTGCCAACACATTCTCTCCTGCCTTCAATACCCCGGCCGGTATGGAGTAAGATCGTAAAGCTTCCCGATTTTTCTCAATTCCGCCAAGCCTTACTCCATTTATATAGGTAATATCCGAATCATCGATCGGGCCTAAGTGCAACATCCTTCCTTTCGATACTTGCGCTGGGCTCAAGGAAAAATGCTTTCGATACCATAAGGTACCGTCGAAGCGATCTAGCAATGGAATACCTGCTTGCCCCCATAATTTTGGCACCGGTATTTCTTCCCATTCTTGATCATCGAGATCAGCCACCTCCCAACTGAGAGCCTGATCAATGGCAAAAGCGTCCATCCAATCTTTTTTGAATTTCGCCAATGCTTTCGAGTAGCTGGCCTTGTGTTTTACCGCTGTGGTATAGACACTCCGAGCCAACCAATCATCTTGACCTACATCTTCGTCTTCACTCAAGAGATATAGAATTTCTCCCACCTCCTCACTAGTAGGTAGATCAAAGAGCCAATTAACTGCCGCCAGGCGAGTGTGAGGATCGGGATCGTCAAAACTTTCTGCTTCTCTTAGTTTTTCCAGGTTTTGAGCGGTTTTGGGTAAACACATGACGGCTGCCTTGCGGACACCCGCCGCAGGATGAGAAAGGGCCTGATATACGACGGCCAATGATTTTGGGTTCGAATCAGAAACTAATCCTAAACCATGCATTGCCCATAAAGCATGTACCGCCGGACTATTAAGTCCGATTTCATCTACTGATTGATCCGCTACTATGGCGTGTAGTTGTTCTTCGACATCGGGAAGTCCTCTTTCCACCAACAGTCTTTGTGCATGCATTCGCCACAACATATTTGGATGATGAAGAGCTGCCACACTGGTACTCGGGTCATCAGCATCTAAGTGAGGAGCTGCCACCTCCTTCGCAGCTCGATAAACTAGGCGATAAATTCGGCCATGCTGTTTATCTCGCAACGGATTGATATGAGCATTACCCGGACCATTTTCAAAGCCGGTCGGGGTGGGATTATGCTGAATGATGAAGTTATACCAATCCAAAATCCATACCGCGCCATCGGGGCCGACAGCGGCGTGAACGGGCGACACCCACTCATCCGCACTAGCCAATAGATTCCAGCCGTCCTTCTCCTTAAAGCCCGCCCCGTCCTTCTCTAGGATCGCTTTATGTAGTAAATGTCCCGTCGGCTCGCACACCAAAGCAATTCGGTTCCAATATTCTTTGGGATAGCTTCGAGCGGTGTAAAGCTGATGTCCGGCTGCTGCGGTAAAGCCACCGAATACATCCACCTGTCTGAAATTTTTAGTGATGGGGTGAAAAGCGTAGTGTCCATCTATTTTCTTTAGTCCGCGACTGTACAGTCCTTCCGCATCGGCTAACTGTGAGTGTGGGATTCCTAAATAGGCACTATGGGTATTGTTAGCAGTGGAAGCAAATACATCGAAGGTCTCTGAAAACCCCAAACCCCAGGTATTATTTGAAGTGGTCCCCATCAATTCCATCGAACGCCCATCCGGCTGAAAGCGATACACGGCTTGCCCAAATTTCAAGGTATCCTTCCCCACCACCCCATCAAATGCGGAATACCCGACCACGCCCCAAATCTGATTATCAAAACCATATTGTAAATTGGATGGTCCAGCATGGGTATCATAGGTTCCCCAGCCCTTCATGATCACCTCTTTTACATCAGCCTTGTCATCTCCGTCCGTATCCTTTAGGAAAAGAAAATGGGGAGCCTGTGACACGATCACTCCCCCATTAGAAAAGACCATGCTAGTGGGTACACTTAAGCCTTCGGCAAAAACGGTGAATTTGTCCGCCTTTCCATCTCCATCTGTATCTTCGAGAATCTTGATCCGATCATTTCCTTGATTAGATGCCGTGTTAATCTCATTTGGATAATCCCTGGTTTCCACCAACCAAAGTCGACCTTTTTCATCCCAATTCATACAGATCGGGTTGATGATATCCGGCTCGGAGGCAAATAACTGCAGTTCCAAGCCTGGAGGGACTTGAATCAATTCCTGGGATTCAGTGGGAGTCAAGGGGGCTTGTAGTAGAGGGGCAGGATCACGTTGTTCATAATTTGGGATCTTGGCCTCCGAATAGGTCCTGGTTGGGAAGTTCAGCTGATCTAGCCATCCTGCCTTTTCTTCTCCCACGGACCAGCGAATGCCGTGTTCCAGCAAACTATGAAAGCCCGGGTTTGACCAGGTCCGTTCGTCATGCCCAAGAGCCGTATAAAACATTCTCCCCTTTCCATGCTCCTGCACCCAGGTGTAGGGCTCACGATGATCCCCCTCCACTCTTTCCATCAAAACGGTCCGTTTCGGATTATGGGCAGTATGAACATAGGTTTCATCCCAAGTTTCAAAGGCCTCAACCCCAACCATCGCAGGGTGTTCCGGTGCAATAATTTCAGTTGTAAAGGTTCCAGTTTCATGAGATTGAAATTGCCCCCCAACCAATTGTACATAGTCATCGGAGTTTCGAAAACAAAAACTGGCACAGTGAATGGGAAGTAGCCCACCGCCCCGCTTAACAAACTGCAAAAGGGCTTTTTCCTGCACAGTGCTTATTTCATCGTGATTAGCATAAATCATAAGCGCATCATACAACGCTAGATTTTGGGTATTGAGGTCCTCGAGATCAGAGGTGTAGGAAAAATTGAAGCCTTCGGGGCTCAAAGCTGAGGCTAATAACGGTAAGTAAGCTGCTGAGTTATGATGTTCGCTGTCATGCCCCAGCATTAAAATTTCTAGTTTTCTCGGTGATTCTATTGTGGGAGGTCCTTGGCAAGAACTTAGAAAGGAAAGGCTTATAACTCCCAATAGGAGTTGGTACATCTTTAGTTGGTACATTTCGTTGGTTGCTTGTTTTGAGTAATAGCTTCTCAAAATAAGAAAAACCTATAGACAACAGAAAATGAATTCCATTGTTATAAGCAGGATTTATGGCCGTCTCTACATGCAAAGCTGGCCCAAACCACTACCTTTTGCTTGGAGTTCGGTATATTTCGAATATAAAGCCAACAATATAAAATAATGCTCAGAATCTGCCTTTCACTTGTAGCCGGCGCCTTGTCCTTATCGCTAGTCGCTCAAATTAATCCAGACAACATCCAAATTGCTAGAGATAATTGGGGGGTACCCCACATCTTCGCAAAAACCGACGTAGAAGTAGCCTATGGTTTTGCTTGGGCCACAGCCGAAGATGATTTCGAAACGATGCAACAGCAATTGCTACCGATCAAAGGTTTGGCGGGGCTGGTGAATGGCCGAAGTGGCGCCATCTTTGATGTTGGTGTTCACATTCTGAACCCGCATGATATTGTAGAAGAAAAGTATGAAACGGATGTTAGTCCGGCTTTCAAAGAAATATTGGAAGCCTATGCTGCTGGTGTCAATAGCTATGCTGCGACACACAAGAAGGAAGTGCTACATCGTAAACTTTTCCCGATCACACCCAAGGATATACTGAAGACTTATGTGGTAGGTATGGCCCTCCTGTCCGGAGTCGACAATGCCTTGGATAAACTGCTCAGTGGGAAAGTGGCCGCCTTACCTCCAAATGAATCTCGTGGATCAAATGCTTTTGCAGTCAGCAGCAAACGGACGGCAGATGGTCAAACTTACCTAGGCATTAATTCTCACCAACCCCTAGAAGGCCTAAACTCTTGGTACGAAGCCCACCTCTGTAGTGAAGAAGGTTGGAACATATTGGGTGCCACTTTCGCTGGTGGCGTTTCCATTTTTACGGGTACTAATGAACACCTTGGGTGGGCACATACGGTGAATAAACCTGACTTTGCGGATATTTTTCAATTGGAGATGCACCCTACCAATAAGGAATGGTATCGCTTTGATGACAAATGGGAAAGGCTGGAGACCTACGATACCAAAGCCAGAATTAAGTTGATGGGATTCTTCAAGGTAGGGGTAAAACAAAAATTCTTCAGAAGTAAATATGGCGTCACAGTAGAAACCCCCAACGGATTTTTCGCCCTGCGCTTCCCCGCCAATCAAACGATCCAAGCAGCGGAACAATGGTATCTAATGAACAAGGCTACCAATCTGCAAGAATGGAAAAAGGCCCTTGAGATGCAAGGGATCATTTGCACCAATATTGTCTACGCTGATATGGAAGATCACATCTACTATGTCAGCAATGGTAAATTTCCAGTTCGCAATAAAGCTTACGATTGGGCTGGAGTAGTTCCCGGAAATACCTCCGCTACCCTTTGGGATAGCTACTACCCTCTTGATAGCTTGGCACAGGTACTAGACCCACCTTCAGGCTTTGTGTACAATTGTAACCATACGCCCTTCCTCTCCACTAGTCCTAGCGACAACCCCAAGGCTAGCAGTGTCCCAGCTACCATGGGATATGAGCCTCCGCAATATGAGACCAACAGGGCCGTACGGATGCTGCATCTATTTGAAGAAGACAAATCCATTGATTACGAAGAATTCAAAGTGATTAAATTTGATCGCACCTATCACAAACCGATGCGATCGGCTCCTAAATTAGAACCCATCTTTTCTTTGGATGAAACCAAATACCCCCAGATTGCTGGCTCGATCCAGCTGCTGAAGGAATGGGATAGAGTCGCTTCGGATGACAGTGAAGCGGCTTCTATTTTTATTCTAGCCCTCTACGACATTCTACGAAAGTTGGAAGATCGCAAGAGTTTGATCACTGGGGATGAGTTGGATGAAGCCAGCTTAGCAGCTTCTGTACAAAGTGCACAAAATCATTTGCAGGAAAATTTCGGTAAAGTAAGAGTCCCACTTGGACAGGTACAACGACATAGTAGAGGAGAGGTAAGCCTGGCTTATGGGGGCGGGCCGGATGTGTTGGCCGCGGTGGGAAGTCGCCTGCAAAAAGATGGTCGCCTTCGTCCAATCGCGGGAGATTCCTATATTCAATTGGTGCGGTTCACGCCTGATGGTCCTGTATTAGAAACCATTAATGCTTACGGGGCTAGCGCCAAACCGGATAGCCCTCATTTCACGGATCAAATGGAGTTATTCACCCAGCAGAAATTAAAGCCGATGACTTTGAATAAAGAGCAGGTACTCAAGAATGCAAAGCGGGTGTATGCTCCGAAATAACGTTAATAAACAATATGAAAAACCGCTACTTGAAAACCCTTTTCTCCTTCAACTTCTGCGGTTTGCTACTAGCCGCATCTATCCATGCACAAGAGGTTGTTCCCACTATCTTTGATTTTAATCAAAGTCTAAAAAGTGGTAAGCATGCGTTTTCCGGAAACGGATATTCCTTTGCGAAAGGTATAGCGGGAGAAGCCCTAGTCCTAGATGGCGGCGATAGTTACCCCCAACTTAAGCTCGCCGACTTGAGCTTGAATGGAAACAAAGATTTTTCTGTTCAGTGCTGGATCAAAACTTCTTCTGAAAAGCCCATGGTATTTTTGGCTCAAAAGGATTTTGATAATAAGGGAATTCTGACCCAAAGAAATGCCGGTTGGGCACTGTATAGTTCAGGGGGCACCGTGGCTTGGAGTATCGGGTCGGGCAGTCGAAGGATCAATTATGAGAGAGATAATGGGCATAAACTTCCGATAAGCGATGGGGCATGGCATCGAGTAACGCTCACGTACAACAAGGCTTCTTCCGAATTTCGTTTGTATTATGATGGCCAAAGTATAGCCATTTATAAGGTAGGTTTTGATTTTTCCAATACTGAGCTGCTTACCTTAGGCACCGCTCGCCGAGACTTGGATTACAACCATCGTTACTCACCCGAAATTGAAAAGGGCAGGTCACAACTACAGTTATTAGTTAATCAGTTCAATGAAATAGGCGGGGGAGTTCTACAAGACAAAGAGTTCCTAGATCTAATTGTCGAACCCGAGGAATTGTTGGAACGTAAGATCGCACTGAATAAAAATCGCCAAGGGCTAGACAAAGGTGAATTCGACAAGGTCTTAGCTATTAGAAAAGAATTGGCTTCAAACCCATACACTGTCTATCAAAATAGAGCCTTGACCCTTCTCAAGCCCATCAGTAAATTATACACACTCAAAGCAGGTAAAATTGCTATAGACGAGGCGATCGCAAAGGAATTTACAGCCCAGGAGAAGCTATTCCCGGCAAATTTTGCGATGGATCAATTATCCATCTGGGAAGAAACGCTCAGTTCCTCAGCCATCCGGGAGAGTTATCAGAAAATGCAGTCGACCAAAGCTTTTCAGCTAAAAAAGAAAGAAAAACGGCTTACCATCGGAGTTTGGAACATATGGCATGGAGGGATCCACTGGACCAGTGACCAGGACGGCTGGGATTCCAGGCTGAGGATCGTTGAGATCCTTCGAAAAAAGAAAGTAGATGTTGTCTTGATGCAGGAGACCTATTCTTCCGGAGATTTTATAGCTGCTGAATTAGGCTATTATTTCGCAACTACCTCTGATTGGGATTACCGTTTTCAAGGCAGTAATATTTCCGTAATTAGTCGTTATCCCATAGAGGAAATTCAAGTTAATTCGGACACTGAATTTAACAATGTAGCCGTTAAATTGGCGATCAGCAAGACGCAGAAGGTATGGGCCATGTCCAATTGGTATGGTATGCAACAATTCCCCACTGTTTTCGATTTTCACGAATCCCGCATTGCTGAATCTGATCAAGTTCCGGTCTTCTTTGGGGGAGATTTCAATGCAGTACCTCATACAGATGGTGGCGAAAGTCCTGCTTCACAAAAGTTACTGGAAGCAGGGTTTATTGATGCCTTCCGGAGTCTGTATCCAGATTCGAAAAAGCACCCTGGCTTAACACATCGCAGCGGATCTAGAATTGATCAACTCTATTATAAAGGATCTACCCTAAATAACCGTTCTACCGAAATTATTTCCTCCTGGCCAAGCGGTTTCCCCTCTGATCACTATTTGATCGTTTCAAAATTTAAATTAAAGAGGTAGTGAATCCAAAACTAGCGTCCTGCTTTGCAGGGTAATTCTTTAGGTAAAAACGGCCCCTGTCCGGCTTGTTCCCCAAGACAAATAGGTTCAAACAAAGGTGTTGTCAACCCCTTTTCCCTTTTCCGATTTATTGGCGCATAATTTATACCCTCTCTTTAAATTCATTACTCATCCCGTAGCGCATTCACCGGGTTAGCTAGGGCGGCCCTTAGGCTCTGCGCACTTACCGAGAAAAAAGCTATACCCAATGCCAATACACCTGCTAAGGCAAATATCCACCAGTGAATATCAATTCGGTAGGCGAAATCAGCCAGCCATTCTTTCATAAAGTACCAAGCGATTGGAGAAGCGATCAGTAGTGCAATAAAAACAAGTTGCAGAAAATCTCTAGAAAGGAGACCAACGATGCCTTCCACACTCGCTCCCAGTACCTTCCGAATCCCGATTTCTTTTTGCCGGCGCTCCGCTGCATAGGTAGCCAAGCCAAAAGCCCCCATACACGCAATAAAGATGGCTAATAAGGTGAATACCCAGAAAATCTTGCTTAGCTTCTGTTCAGCTACGTACATCTCTCCAAAACTGGCATCTACGAATTGGTAATCTATTGGATAGCCAGAATCAAAACTGTCCCAAACCTCTTCAATGGCAGCCAGCGTCTCACCCATATTTTGCCCATCCAGGCGCAAGGCCACTTTCCAATAGGCACCGGGAAAAATGTGCAAAACACTAGTCTGAACCACCTGATGGAAACTATTGTAATGAAAGTCCTTGACTACTCCGATTACGCGCCCTTTCTTGATCGTGTCTCCTTGTACCCACATTTCCCATTCCAAGGGCTTGCCGATGGCTTCTGCGGGCGAATCCGCGATGCCTAAGGTGTGTACCGCCGTTTCATTGATAATAAACCCCTCATCCGCATCGGTGCTAATGTCCTTATTGAAATCTCGCCCAGCAATCACCTCCATGCCCATCGTTTTAATGTAATCATGATCGATGGTAAAAATCCGGGCTGGCAAGGTTTGTCGATCTTCGCCGGGAACAATGATATTGTCCCCCGAAACAATATCTCCAGGAATTCCAAAACCAATTGAGGCCGATACGACTCCGGGAACCTGAGAAAACTCCTGTCGTACGACATCTTGTTTACTGAATATGCTTCCCCGCATCGGGAAATGTATCAATTGTTCCTTTTGAAAACCGAGATCCTGCTGATTTAAAAATTGAACTTGTTGAAAGACGATCAGCACACAAATGATTAGCAAGGTAGAAACGGTAAACTGAACTACGATTAGAGATTTTCTCAGCCATTCTTGTCGCGTTCCTGGACGGAATTGCATATTCTTCAAAGCCTGCAAGGGTCTAAAGCCGGAAAGCACCATGGCGGGATAGGCGCCAGCCAATAAGCCTGTTGCTAAGCAAAGGCCCAAGAGCAAGCCAATTACGGTCAAGTTCGTGTAGATGGGAAAGCTGATCTGCTTGCCCGCAAAATCGTTCAAATAAGGTAGTATAAAACGTGCCAGATTGGCGGCCAAGACCATCGCAATGATGACTACCAGTATGGCTTCGCTAAAGAACTGCATCGCCAATTGTACCCTTCGCGCGCCGGCCGTTTTACGTATTCCGACTTCCTTGGATCGTCGAATCGCCTTGGCGGTGGTGAGATTAATAAAGTTAATGCAGGCGATAAACAGCAAGAAAAAACCGACGTAGGCCAAGCCAGTGACATAGCGATAATTACCTGCGACGATCTTATCATTTCGCAAAGTAGAAGAATGCAAATGAATATCGGTCAGTGGTTGCAAATCCAAGTAGTAATGAAAACCCATCTTCTTGGTCGTTGGGTGGGCGTACTCTTCCACGAAAGCGGGAAGCTTAGCTTCAAACTGTTCAACCGAGCTTCCTTCCTTAAATCGCACATAATTGTAAAAATCTTGCCATACCCAGCTCTGGATTCGTTCCTTCGACACATCAGCCAACAGATCCTCAAAGGAAAATAAGAAGTCAAATTTCAAATGGAAGTGAGGTAGCAAGGGCTCTAACACGCCCGTTACCGTAAGTTCATTATTGTTGACCTGCATGGTCTTACCCACGGGATTCTCCTCCCCAAAATACTTTTGGGCCAATGGAGTGGACAACACTACGGTATTCGGTTTTTCTAGAGCTGTGGTGGGATCTCCATGCGCCAGCGGGAGATGGAACATATCAAAGATGGATCCCTCCGCAAAAAAGCCGTCGTCTTCCAAAAAACTGTCCGTTCCATTATCGAAAAGAATCTTTTGCCGAAGTTGAAAAAGCCGTAAGGTCTGTTCGACTTCGGCAAAATCCTGTTTAAAGGTGGGCCCAACGGCAGGAGAGGTGGAGGCATAGCCGCTATTTCCATCTCCACTAGTCCGGTCAGCTATGACTCGAAAGATTCGGTCTTTATGCGGATGGTATTGATCAAACTTCCATTCATCCCATACAAACAAACCGATCAGTAAGAAGCCCGTCAAACCGACGGTCAATCCCATCAAATTAATCGTCGTGTTTTCTTTGTACCGCCACAGATTCCGGACGGCAATCTTTAGGTAATTTCTAAACATGCTCAGGTGATTTTGATAGAAAGGGGCAGAGCGGCGACCCAAACTCCGCGCTTTTTCAAAGGTGGTCGGATTAAAGAATCGAATGCTATCTATGATATAATGCCGGCGAGCAAAGCGGATGCCTCTAGCCTCAATATTGCGTTCGAAGGCTTCCAGGAGATCCCCCTCGATCTCTTCCAAAAGAGCTGAAGGGCAGTACCAGCGTAGCCACCGCCGGCCCCACTTTGGAGGATCAGGATAAGATTTGTTTTTCATAACATCGGGTTAAGCCAGGATTACAACTCAGTACACTGTGTAAAAGATATAGAGACATTTTGAAGCCAGATTTTTGTTCAAAACATCGTTCTGCTTTTTATACAGGGTACTCAGGAATCATATTCCATAAGTTGTTTCGCATGATTCTTACTTGATCTAAGGCCGATCTTCCAGCTGCTGAAATTTGATAAATGCGCTTACGGCGCCCGCCTCTCGTCTGGGTGGAACCAGACATTTCAGAACGGACAAATCCCTTCTTTTCTAGTCGGTACAAAGCGGAGTGAACAGGGCTTAAGGACACCTTCCGGCCCGTTTGCTTCTCAATCTCTTCTGCCACCGTCACACCGTAGGCTTGATCCACTAGTATGCCCACGATCAACAAGACCAGTTCCTCAAACTCCCCTAAATGCGTTCCTTTCATGGTAATTCATTTTCTACCTAAATGTAAAACAAATAATCAATAATTGCAATTCCGACCTTTCCCAAGTGGTAAAAATTGTTGCTCACTATTCCATTTAACCATTTCACTCCACCTCTTTTGCAGGTGCACAAAAGCAGCCCTAATTTGCCGCCAAACCCCAATAAACCAACCCCATGATTGATCACTTCAAACTCGTCTATCATCAATTCGAACCCATCCGCGAAAGCCTAAGTAGTACCTATAGCTACCAATGGGCCAATCAAGTAGTGCGCTACCAAATACAGCGAGAGGGTAGAATAAATGAGGAACAGCAAGGAGAATTTCCGCTGCCAGAAGGGGCTAGCTTAACCCTCCATCACTTCCTGTTGACCCATGATCTTTATACGAATAGGAATATAAAGCACAATCCCTACCATCACCCCTCCGCTTTTCAAGGAGCGGATGGCCTGGATATAGAAATTGAATGCAAAATGGAGGATAAGTCAATCCGGCAGTGCTATAGAGGAACTTCTGTCCAGCTTGAATCGTACGCGGGAGCGCTTCATGAGTTATGGAGATTGGTGCATCGATACATTCCTTAGAACGGGACATTCTCAGCTGATGCCATATTCATTCTAAGTCTGGGAAGAAGGTCAATCTTTTCATACCTAGAGTAACCATAATCATATTTACATACTATTATTGTAAATGACTTTTGAGATTTCACCCATTCAACTGATCACCGTCTGCTCGGTAATCAATGGATTTGTATTTGCTTTTCTACTTTTTGAAAAGAAGGAGAATCGGCAGGCGAATCGCTTTCTCTCCTTGACTATTCTTTCTACCTGCCTGACCTTTACCCCCTTCATTCTCGATGCATCTATTTGGAAGGCCTATGAATGGCTGGCATGGCTCCCCTTCTCCCTATCTTATTGGATTGGGCCGGCCTTTTATTTCTACATCAAAACGCTTACGGAAGGGCCGGATGCATTTCAAAAAAAGGATCTCTGGCATTTTATCCCGATCATTCTCAACTATCTACATAGTCTCTATCATGCAATTATCGTCAATGCTGATCCTTGGCCATGGTTTCATCATATCGCTGAATTACTAGAATCTGCTGCTATTGTATCGGTTTTAATCTATCTAGTCTTTTCTTTTAAACTGCTCAAATCTTATCAACGCTCCCTTTTGAATAATGTCTCCTATACCGAGTTGATTGATCTAAGATGGGTAAATCAGTTCATTTATATCATCGCAGGATCATGTGTCCTGATACTAGCTTTTATCACCACCAGTATGATTGCGGGAGGCAAATACACCTTGCAAGACTGGAATGACCCAAGAGCCTTTGCATTGCTGATCTATGCCGGGGTTCTGTACTGGTTAAGCATAAGCGGATTCAAACAGGCACAAACTCATCGGATGGTAGATCTTGGAGAACCAAATGAACAAGAGCAAGATGAGCATTCTGAAGTGATTCAACAGCTAAGTCAAGCCATTGAATCCCAAAAGCTCTACCGGAATCCCGAGTTATCTCTCTCTGATCTTAGCAGAAATGTGAATATTTCAGAACGAGTCATCTCGAATGCCATCAACCAAGAGTTAGGGAGAAATTTCTTTCAATTCATTAATGAATACCGCGTCGATGAAGTAAAAGAGCGACTGAAAGATCCTAAAAACGACCATTTGAAAATACTTAGCCTGGCCTTTGATGCAGGATTTAACTCTAAAGCAAGCTTCAATCGGGTATTCAAAGCTTATACCGGACAAACACCAAAAGCTTACAAAACCGCTTCTTCACCAAAAAACACCTAGTGGTTTACGGGTTTTGAGACCTAAAAACGAGTATTGAGACCTCTCCGAAGGCCCTCTTTTCTAATTTGGACCAAACTCAAATTAGATGATGAACAAAACAGTTTTTACCACGCTATTTATGGCTATTGCCTTTTTAGGCTCCAGCCAATCCATCAAGGATCTAGACTTCTTAATCGGAAGCTGGGAAGTAGAAGAAACCATCTTGCCGGGTAGAGATAATGAATACCAAGAAAAAGGAACTCGAACCTGTGAATATTACCTAGATGGGAGTTTCATAAAGTGTGAAGCAACTACGATCGTATCCCGCAATGGAAAGAAGCGATCCTACGCCTACTACATCAACTATGACGCACAGGAGGATTGTTTTTGGGCAACAAATTTTGCCAACGACTTTCCCTTGCATGGGCTACATCAATGGTTTTTGGATAAAGAAAATCAACAGATCATCGGGATCGCACCCAAAAATGTGAATAAGGACCGCTTCTTTAGGCATACTATTTCTTACGCCAATAGAGATCAGATTATTTGGGAGGGCTGGTCTAGTAAATTCAAAGCATCTGATAAGGCATGGCAATACATTTTTCGTGATGTAGCCACAAAGAAATAAGACATGAAAAAGTATATCCTTTTAATGGTATTGGTGGGAGCCTGCGAGCTAGGTGCTCAATCCATCAAAGACCTGAATTTTCTAATTGGTGATTGGAAGGTTAACGAGACTATTTTACCAGGGACAGATAAATCCTATACCGAAAATGGTACACGAAGCTGTGCCTATTATCTGGAGGATAGCTTTATCCGATGTGAGTCATCCACACTTTCCTCCAAAACGGGCAAGCATAGATCCTACACTTACCTAATCAATTACGATAAAAAAGAAGACTGCTTTTGGGTGACTGCCCTATCCAATGATTTCCCGAAACACGACAAGCAGCAGTGGTTTTTAGATAAAAAAAAAACAAATTCTGGCCATCATTCCACGCAGTGTCTTCAATGATCGATTTTTCCGCGCCAACATTTCATTCAAAGATCAAGATCGCTTAGTTTGGGATGGATGGTACAGCAAATTTAAAGGTGATCGGGAATGGAAATATATCATGAGGGATGTCGCCACAAGGCAGTGAAACAACGCCTGAGGCACATCCGTCATGGATGAGCTAGCGATCAGCTCGCCAACGCATTTCGAGTCAAGTAATTGATGGCTATCCCCATCACGCCTCCGATTACCAAGTGGGCAAGGGTATTCAAAACAAATATGGCGTTGACATCCACCGTCCAAATACTTCGAATCACCAAAGCTTGCGGAATATACATGAGAGCGGCGATCAATACACCAAACTGGAAGGCCCGACCTAGCCCGGAATGCTTGGCACGATAGTATGGAAAAAGATAGACCATTAAAGCTGCATAGATCATATGATTTAGCATCAATAATCCATAGTTCATGGTTTCTCTGCGAAAGGGAACCACATTCGGAGCATCCATCATCATATACCAGAAGGTGGTGAGTACATTACTGACCAAAAAAGCTACTATCGTAGCGACTAGGAATGTTTTTGTAGACATAGTTTCTTTTTTCATCGAAGGTAGTAGCCTAGAATGCTCAAAAATTGACATTTTGCGTCAAAATGATCAGCGATTAAAAGCGGACTATGTACTTCAATTCCTTTTATGGTCACGACATTATCAACTTTGCACTAAGCAAAGGAGTCGATACTGCTGATTTTGCTATGGAACAGCGGGCCATGGAGCAATGGGATAACCAAGGTCATTTATCCTATGCCTTCACTGCGACCTTGATGGAAAAAGCCGTTTTATTAAGTCAGGATCCCCATTTTGGTTTGCATTTAGGGGAATACTTTGACCTCAAAGCGACCCAAGCTGTCGATACTATTATGGATCATGCGGATACCATTGGGGAGGCATTTTCCTACGCAGCACAATTCAGTCGACTAATCAGCGATGCCATGGATTGTTGGTTAGAGGAATCTCGAGACCAGTTCACGGTAGTTTTTGAATTCAAGGCAGATTGGGCGCTACAAAGCGATGTAGCGGTACAACACAACTTGGATACGGCCTTAGTTTGCGCCTGCAAATCCTTACAACGATTGAGTAAACAGTTGCATTTGCCTGTTTTGGTGCAACTCCCCTACCCTCGCCCTCGCCATATCAATGAATATTATCGGATATTTAATTGCCGCATAGAATATAGAGCGAAACGAGCGACGATTACTTTTCACCGCAAATTGATGAGTCAACCAACTGCCAATGGAAGTTCCGACTTATTGAATACTTTATTGATAAATGCCCGTTCGGCAATCGCCGCCTTACCTCCTACCCCATCGCTCACTCATGCAGTGAAAAAATTGATCTTAAAGCAAATTGAGGAAGATCGCTTTCCAAAGATTACGGTAGTTGCTGCAAAACTGGGTATGGGACATCGCACCTTACAAAGGCGCTTAAAGCAGGAAGGTCTTCAGTTTGGACAATTGGTAAGTGATATAAAGATGGAACTGGCTTCCAAACACCTACTTGAAAATAAGCAATCCATCGAAGAGGTTGCCTATCTGCTAGGATATTCAGAAGCCAGTTCATTTGTCAGAGCTTTTAAACAGTGGAAGGGAATCTCACCGGGGAGATACCTTCGACGGTCCACTCCATAAGGCTAATGAGAATCTCTTGTAACCGTGCTACCCGATTTTCCTTTGAGGAAGTTTAGATCCGCTCCTTTATCCGATTGCTCCACCGTTTGGATGTATAAATGCACATAGCCTCTGTCATAGCCAAGATCCGGTGCCGACCAGGATTTTCTACGCTCCGCTAACTCCTCTTCAGAGACCAGCAGATTCAATTTCCGGTTGGGTACATCCACTTCAATCATATCCCCGTCTTGCACTAAGGCGAGGTTGCCGCCTACCGCAGATTCGGGTGAAACGTGTAGGAAGACCGTACCAAAAGCCGTACCACTCATTCTACCATCTGAAATACGGATCATATCTTTAACTCCTGCACGCAGCAGCTTCGGAGGTATGCCCATATTGCCCACCTCTGGCATCCCAGGATAGCCCTTTGGACCTACATTTTTCAACACTAGTACACAGGTCTCATCTACTTCAAGATCCTCCAGATTAATTCTTGCGTGATAATCTTCTATATCTTCGAACACCACGGCCTTACCTTGGTGTGTCATGAGTTCCGCGGTAGCCGCTGAGGGCTTGATGATGGCTCCATTTTCGGCTAAATTGCCATAGACTACGGCAATACCAGAAGCTTGTTGGAAAGCATCATCCAGGGTAGGTGAAATCACATCGGGATTGAAGCATTCCGCATCTGCACAGTTATCTACCAGGTTTTGTCCATTGACGGTGATTACATTGTGTAATTCATCCCCCAAAGCTTTGATGACTACCGGTAGTCCTCCGGCGTAATAGAAATCTTCCATGAAGTGATCGCCGGAAGGTTGTAGATTCGCTAGCAAAGGTATCTGGCTACCCAATTTATCGAAATCATCTAAAGACAAATCCACTCCGATTCGTCCTGCAATTGCCATCAGGTGAACCACGAAATTGGTAGATCCCCCAATCGCAGCATTGACTATGATCGCATTCTCGAAGGCCTCTCGCGTCAGTACATCGGATAGTTTTCGATCATTTTTCACCATTTCCACTATCTGACGACCGGAGAGCTGTGCCATGACCTTTCGTCTGGAATCTACCGCTGGAATCGCAGCATTACTAGGCAAGGAGAGTCCTAAGGATTCTACCATGCAAGCCATTGTGGATGCGGTCCCCATCACAGCGCAGTGGCCCTGGCTCCGACACATACACTCTTCCACCGAACGGAATTCTTCTTGCTGCATTTCACCGGCTCGCACAGCATCTTTATACCGCCAGATATCAGAGGTAGCGATAGGCTTTCCCCTATAGTTTCCAGTTAGCATGGGTCCCCCAGATACGACGATCGAAGGTAGATCGACACTGCAGGCTCCCATTACCGTGGCGGGAGTCGTCTTATCACAACCGGCCAATAGCACTACCCCGTCCATTGGATTGGCTCTAATGGATTCCTCCACATCCATACTCATCAAGTTGCGGAATAACATTGCCGTAGGTTTGATGAGTGTTTCTCCCAAGGACATCACAGGAAACTCCACTGGAAAGCCGCCAGCCTCCAGTACTCCTTTTTTAACGGACTCAGCTAACTCCCTAAAATGAGCGTTGCAGGGGGTGAATTCCGACCAAGTGTTACAAATTCCGATCACCGGCTTCCCGCGAAATTCATCATCGGGAATCCCTTGATTCTTCATCCAGGCGCGGTAAATAAATCCGTCCTTTCCTGTTTTGCCAAACCAGTCTTGGCTTCGTAGTTTATCCATCTTGTAAAGTTGGTTCGTTCTCCGCCAATTTTTGTGGTCATCGTTTTAGCTAAGAGAATTGCGCCCAATGGAAGCAAGACCTTTGGCTAAAAGGGTGACTCTACAACACAAAAATGGTCAGAGAACCCGTTGTTTAATGCAACAAATATCGATTTTAATTGATGAATATCTTTGACTTTTTCAACTAAATCCTAGTGCAATGCAGCTAAGAGTATGGTCTAAGGCAGGAGGGCCTAAAGGTTTATACTACGGTGCACTGGGATATAAGCTATATTTGCGAGTACAAAACAAGTGCATCCACTTATGAACCCATCCAATCCCCGAACCTATTCTGCAAGCTGGCGTATCCGCAAAGCCTATTGGACGGCTTTTGTGGTGATGTGGAGTTACTTACTGTTATATCTAGGTCGAAAGGTCCGGGGTAAAAGGTACTACGACAAGAGAATTCTGGCTTTACACTTACGCAATGCCGAACGAGTAAAAAAAGCCATTCTAGAATTGCAAGGCCTTTTCATTAAAGTCGGGCAATTGTTATCCATACTCACCAATTTTCTGCCGGAGGCCTTCCAAGCCCCTTTAGAGGATCTGCAAGACCAGATCCCTGCCCGCCCCTATGCGGAGATTCAAAAGAGGATTCATTCTGAGTTAGGTAAAAATCCAGCCGACCTCTTTGCCGATTTTACGGAAGCCCCCATTGCGGCGGCCTCCATTGGCCAGGCTCATCGCGCGCGATTGCATAACGGCACAGAGGTGGTGGTAAAGGTACAGCATGCCCATATTGAAACGATAGCGCAAGTGGACCTTACTGTGATTCAAAGATTAACCAGCTTGGTCGCTTGGTTTTTTGAAATCAAGGGAATTGAATACGCCTATACACAGGTCAAGAAGATGATCGAAGAAGAGTTGGATTTTAGGAAAGAGGCCTTTTCCATGCAAGCCATCCAAACTAACCTGACTGAGGAGGAATCCTTCAGCATCCCAGAGGTTCATCCGGAATACTCCTCCCAAAGAGTACTCACCACAACCTTCCACAAAGGAGTGAAGATTAGTAATATTGAACAGATAGATGAGTGGTCCATCGATAAACGCGAACTCGCCAATCGCCTCGTTCACGCCTACTGCCAGATGGTATTTGAAGATGGTTTCTATCATGCGGATCCTCACCCAGGCAATATCTTGGTAAAGGAGGATGGGACATTAGTTTTGCTTGACTTCGGAGCGGTAGCCACCTTGAAGCCAAATATGCGAACGGGCTTGCTGAAGCTCATCGAAGCGGCAGCGAAAAACGATAGCAATGGTATCGTCGATGCCTTAAAACTAATGGAGATTCTGGCCGATGAAAGAGAGGCTACTAGAATTGCCGAGAAAGTCATTGATGCCTTCCGCAATTTCCTCCAAAATGAAGTCCAATTTGATGGATTAAGCTTCCAAGACATCAAGGTCAACCCCTTTGAAACCAGCCTATTCAATTTGACGCAGGAACTGGGCATCAAGGGCATAGCCAATACAGTCCAAATCCCCAAAGACTACGTATTGCTAAACCGCATGGTCACTCTATTATTGGGTATTTGCAATACACTAGATCCGCATATGAATCCGATTGAGGTGATCCGCCCTTACTTCCAAGAATTCGTTTTAGGAGAGCGCGGAGACTTGGTCAAGTTTATCCGGGAGTTATTGCAGAAGACCGTAGCAAACGTCATTTCTCTGCCAGCAGATGTCCGGAAAACCTTGGATAGGGTGCAACGAGGAGAACTGGAAGTGAAGTCGGTCGGTAGTATCCAACGGACGCAATTGATCTACGCCTTAGGTCAGCAGTTTATTTTTACCATATTGGGCATCACTGCCCTGACTTTTACTTACCTTTTTCAAGATTAGGCTTATCAGGCTTATACCCGCTGGGGATGGT
>JAHQWA010000026.1 GCA_019634045.1 Saprospiraceae bacterium | reverse complement strand
TGATGCAAGGCTTCAGTGGAATAATAGCGGACGATTCTCAACCGCTAGTCATGGGCTGTGCTCGTAAACTGAAGTGGGAATTTTAGAATTTTAAAGCTAAATTATTTTATGTTTAAATATTTGATTATGTGTGTTTTGTGACTTGGTGCGCGCCTGGCCTGATCTTGGTGTCGAACTTGAGGAGGAGGGGCGCTGTTGTGATGGGAAAATTGCTTGATAAAAAAAATCCAAAATGCTAATTAGGCATATTAAGCCGGCAAAATATCTAGTCTAATAAAACTTTTTTCGGTCAGAATGCATCTCTTTGAAGAATTGATGAAGATCCGAACCTCCGGAAATTATCATACAAACAAATGTAAAAAGGCATTACGTCAGATAGCTTGCCATTTTATTTTTTTTAGAGTTTGATTTTTGTTGTTTTAGCAATTTTTACAATTTTTGCGCGTGATTTCCTTCAAAATATCCCAATTAACGACTTTCACAAAGGATTAGTTAAAACTAAGAACGCGAGAAAAAAAGGAAGAATTCAAATCAGCTAGCCAACAAGAAAAATTAGGGTAGGGATAATTTTATGCCCGATTTTGTTTATCTCATTTTTTAAAAAATTTCATTAGTATGAAAAGACTCTCACTAGTCTTAGCCCTCGTACTATTTGGGGCAAGCTTTGCGCTTGCACAAAAAACAGTTACAGGGACTGTAACCGATGACACTGGAGAAGCTTTAATAGGCGCCAGTATTTTGGTTAAAGGTACTACATCCGGTACTGTTACCGATCTAGACGGAAATTATTCTCTTTCCGTTCCCGAAGCCAGTAGCATCTTAGTCTTCAGCTACACCGGCTTTAACACTGAAGAAATCGAAGTTGGACCTCAAACGGTAATTGACCTAGTCATGAGCGAAGGGGTTTCTCTTGGAGAAGTAGTTGTAACTGCTCTTGGTGTAGAAAGGGAAGAAAAAGCCCTTGGATATGCTGTACAGCAGGTAAAGGGAGATGAAGTTTCTCGTTCAGGAGCTAGTAACCCTGTAGACGGTTTGGTAGGAAAAGCTGCCGGTATTCAGGTGACTCGTTCTTCTGGATCTGTAGGTGGTGGATCTCGTATCCTTATTCGAGGTGTAACCTCTATGGTGGGTAACAACCAACCATTGATCGTTATTGATGGGGTACGTACCAACAACGAAACACTTCTTTCTCAAGGTGCCACCTCTGGTACTGCGGCTTCTAACCGCTTGATGGACCTTAACCCAGAAGATATCGAATCTATCAACGTATTGAAAGGTGCAGCAGCCACTGCCCTTTATGGTACTTCTGGTTCTACAGGTGTGATTTTAATCACTACCAAGAAAGGTGCAAAGCAGAACCGCTTAGATGTAAACTTTACTTCTTCTGTTGGATTCGACAACATCACGCAGATGGTGAATCTGCAATCTCAATTTGCTCAGGGTCGTCCACAGGATGATTTCGATTACCGTGGACCTGAGACGGGTGAATCTGGATCTTGGGGACCAAGTATTACTGATTTGGAATTCTCTACTGATCCCAACCACCCGAATGCTCCCGGAGCATCGGCATTTGATGCGGAAGGAAACTACAAATTCGATCAGAATGGTTTCCTTGTACCTAGCGGAACTGGGAACGGTATCCCTGCCAACAACTACAATAATGTAGATCCGTTCTTCCAAACAGGTATGTCTTTCACCAACTCATTGTCTATCGCAGGAGGAGGAGAAACGGCAACTTTCCGTTTGTCTGCTTCTGATTTGAAGGCGACTGGTGTTATTCCAAATGAAGAATACAATAGAAAGACCGTAAAATTGGCTTCTACCTTGAATCCAATAGAAGGTTTGACCATTGCTGGTTCGGTTAACTTCACGAAGTCAGATTACGTACGTGTACAGCAAGGTTCTAACACTTCTGGATTGTTGCTAGGTATGTTGCGTACGCCTGTTTCTTTTGACAACACCAATGGATTTAGTCCTGAAAATGCAGTGGATCAGGTTTCTGCTTACCAGTTCCCTGATTTCGCACAACGTAACTACCGTGGTGGTGGTGGATATGATAACCCATACTGGATTATCAACAACGCCCTTGGTTTTGAGGACGTAAGCCGTACTTTCGGTAATGTTAAGGTAGACTACAAATTCAGCGATTGGGCAATCCTTGGATTGAACATCGGATATGATGTAACTACAGATATCAGAAAACAAGAATTCGAAATTAATTCTCGTACGAATGCGGGTGGCCGTGTTCAGCACGATGAATTTAATACACAGCAGTACGACTCTTACTTGAATTTGATTGGTGGTGGCCGCTTGACGGATGACATTGGATTGAACTACTTGATCGGTGCCAATGCTTTCTCTTTCAATAACCACCGTACACAAACCAGAGGTGACCAATTGGTATTCCCAGGTTTCCTTGATTTGAGTAATGCGACGGCTGTTTCTGCTTTTGAAGACATTAACAGATATCGCTCACTAGGTTTTGTAGGACAAGTTGAGGTGAGCTACCAAAGCTTATTGTACTTGACCTTGAGTGCTCGTCAGGACTACGATTCTCGTTTGGGTAATCCAACCGACTTCAAATTAGAGAACACTGGATTCTTCTATCCATCTGCTTCTTTGGCATTTGTATTCTCTGAGATGATTAACTCTGGCGGAAATGGATTCTCTTTCGGAAAGTTGAGATTGTCTTATGCGCAGGTAGGATCTCCTCCACCTAACGCATACTCTACAAGCTCCGTATTTGTTTCTCCTACTATTGGAGATGGATGGGGTGACAACATTGGTTTCCCAATTGCTGGTTCTACTGGTTTTGATCAGTCTAACCTACTAGGTAATCCAAACTTGACTCCTGAGCTTTCCACTACTTTGGAAGCAGGTGTAGACTTGCGATTCCTTAACGGACGTTTGGGACTTGATGTAACTTACTACCGCACAGAAACAAAGGATGCGATCTTGAATGCTTCTTTGGCTAGATCAACTGGATATGCCAACGTTTGGTTGAACTCCGGTGAAATGACTTCTCAAGGTATAGAGGTTACATTGAATGCTACTCCTGTTCAAACCAAGGACTTCTCTTGGAATACACAGGTTAACTTCACTAAGTCAGAAAGTATCGTTAACAAATTGGCTCCTGGTATCGAGCGTTTGTTCTTGGCAGGATTTAACTCTGCTGGAACTTACCTGGTAGAAGGTAACCAGTATGGTGCGATCTTCGGTGGTGCTTATCTACGTGAAGAGGCCGGAACAGATACCGATCAGAGTTTGAATATTCCTGGTGGTCAGGTGGTGATCAATGATGATCCTACATCTGATGAATATGGATTCCAGGCGGTTGACCCAACTCAGCGTTCAATTGGTAATCCTAACCCTGACTTCATCATTGGATGGAACAATACATTCTCATACAAGCGTTTTACTTTCAACTTCCTATTGGACTGGAGAGAAGGTGGAGATCTTTGGAATGGTACAGCTTGGGCTTTGTCTTTCTTCGGAAGATCTCAGCTAACTGCTGACACTCGTGTAGAAGCTGCTACTCCAATCGCAGGTGTGAAGTCTGACGGTACGCCTAATGATATCGCCATCACTAGAGGCAGAAACTACTGGACTTCTTCAGTAGGTGGTTTCGGTGCTGTAGGTGAGCAATTTGTACAAGACGGTGGTTGGGTTCGTTTGAGAGAAATCGGATTGTCTTACAGCCTTCCATCAAGGAAGTGGTTCAAAGGTGGTTCAGTCGGTATCTCTGGTAGAAACCTATGGTTCCAGTCAGATTATGACGGTATCGATCCTGAAACTAGTTTGACAAGTACAGGTAATGGTCAAGGTTTTGACTACTTCAACATGCCCAGTACCAGATCTGTAATTGCTAAGCTATCTGTTAACTTCTAAAGTGGACATTAATGAAAGTTATCAATAAATTTATACTCATCTTCGCGATATCCTTCGCTTTTGTAGGATGTGAAGATTTCATCGGGGGGGACATCAACAAAGATCCCAATAACCCTGTTTCTGTGCCTATTATTGCACAAATGCCCGCCATTCAAATTGCTGTTGCAGATGTTTATGGTGGTGCATTCTCTAGGTTCAACTGCATGCTTACACAGCAGGTAGAAGGGGTAGCTCGTCAGTGGCAATCCATGAACCAGTACACTGGTCTTACACCAAACCGTTTTGACGCGGCTTGGAATAATGTATATGAGAATATTCTCAACGAATTGAAGATCGCTCAGACTTCTGCTCGTGATCAAGGTTACAACCACTACCTAGGGGTATTGGAAGTAATGGAAGCCTTCACTTTGATGAATGCGACCGACGTATGGGATGATATGCCCTATACAGACGCGTTGAATGGAGCAGAAAGTATCAACCCTGCCTTCGATACACAAGCTACCATCTATACGGCTATTAGCACTTTGCTAGATGACGCGATCAAGTTATTTGGTGGCGCAGCAGGTGGATTAGTGCCTGGTAGCGAGGAATTGTACTTCGGTGGAGATATTGATGCTTGGAATAGCGTAGCTCACGCTTTGAAGGCAAGAAAAGCCTTGAAAGAGGACGATTATGCACTCGCTATGTCAGAGGCTATGCAAGGTATGACTAGCTCAGCTGGCAACCTAGCTTATCAATATCCTGATGCATCAGCAGCTGGTCAATGGTACCGTTTCAACCGTGATAGAACGGGTGACTTGGAATTCCATCCTACTATGCGTGCCTTGATGACTGATCTTAAGGATAATGACCGTTTGGCGGCCTTCGATCAGATCTTTACCACTGATCACACCTATTTGGTACCTGACTTCTTGCAAGAATTGATCACTTTCCGTGAAGTTCAATTCATCATTGCGGAAGCTGATGTTCGTTCTGGCGGATCTCAAGCAGGATACGATGCTTACTTAGCAGGTATCAAAGCGTCTTTTGACCGTATTGGTTTGGACCAAGCAGCCTATGATGCATACGTTGCTCAACCAGAGGTTGCCCCAGGCGTAGGAAATCTTACGCTAGATATGGTGATGACGCAGAAGTACATTGCCATGTTCATGCAGCCGGAAGTGTATAGTGACTGGAGAAGAACTGGTATCCCTGCGTTAAGCCCTACCAATGGTACGGTTATTCCTGTGAGATGGGACTATAGTTCTACTGAGTACCTATTCAATACTAATTCTCCGTCTGAGACAGAAGTTAGTATCTACAATGATAAAGTAGGTTGGAACAGATAAACTTGAGTTTATTTGTTGCTCAATCACGGACATAGGAATATGTCTAACATGAATTCGGCCCTCCTGCATCGCGGGAGGGCCGAATCTATTCTAACTAGATCAAGTTTAGTGCAATTGAAATGGTTTAGTTTTCCGATAGGCAGTCCATTAGTTGATGTATAGCTTGTCTCTGGTCTTTAGTAGACCTCACTCTTGGATACCAGTCAATTCGACTGCATTGATCTATTTTTCAGGAGCTATTAGCCTACCCCTTCTCCACTCCAATGATTCATGGCATCCAACACGCCGCCCATCAAGGCCAGGGTTACGGTCCAGTACGCCACATTGATAATCATGTTCTTCCAAGATTTCTGCTCGAACAGTCCATTTGAGATAAAAGTGGGAACAACGACCAATAAACCCAAGAAACCGCCATGTAAGGCCCCGTGCTTGAAGGTGTCGTATTGTCCTTCCTGACCCGCACCATTTACGTTAGCAATTAAAAAGAAGGCTAGGAAAAAGGCCAATACTAAGGATATTCCCATGATTAAAGGCATGTTGGCACTTCGAGCCTTTTCTTCCGTCATGCCGATAGAGTCCATCCAGGCTTTTCCAAATAACATTGGCGAATACCAGGCGAATCCTAGGACACTGGGTAAGATAGCAGCAATGACAAGTGATAACCAGTTAATTTCTCCCATAATACTTAGAATTTAGTTGAAATAATTGATCGAATATACGTCAAAATTTAAAATTATATTTTACTGTAAAGGTCTTTGACCTTACAAAGTAGAAAAGCATTCGATGGTCATTGTTTGGAGTAGGTTGCCTTTAAATGACCACAGTTGTCAAATGTGGAAAAGATCTTGTTCTTCCCAATAGATTTCTTTTTGAAATCATATTTTCTCCGTAATATCAGTATTGGAAGCCTTACTGTTATATTTACTCATTCTAGTCAGAGAGTCGATTCCCGTGCAATTGCTGGCTCCTCGCATGCTCATGCGCAAAGGTGCGCTCCATAGAATCAAAACCTTCTACAACAGCTAAGGAAGACCCAACTCATTTAGTTTGGCCATTAATCTGCCCATGCCTTTATGATGAAAGTCTTTACTTATACAGGAATTTGTTGTTGCTTGGCCCTGTCCATTCCTATGGCGGCGCAACAATTCCTCAATGGCAGTTTCGAGCCCAAGCAGGTGGGGTGTCGTTTTGGCTTGTCGAATGGTGGTTTCAACGCAAGGATGCCCCATGTCCGATCCATCGGCAATAATGAAATCGCAGGCGGACTAGATGTGTTATCGGGACAATGTGGTATGCCTGCTGCGGAGGGGGATTTCTACCTGGGTTTAGGGATAAGTGGGAATCATCGGGTTTTCGATATGGCTAGCCTACAATTATCCCAAGCCCTGATCGCGGGAAAATCTTATACGCTTAGCTATTCCTATAAAAGTGCCAATCGCTACACCAAAAGAAATTTCTTGCAGTTTGGGATAGCGCAGGATAGTGCCTTGGCTAATTTCGGAGAACAAATACATGAATTCAAAGGAGCGGAAGAGACCTGGGAACGTAGAAGCTTCCAATTTGTAGCTCCTGCGGATGGTCGATTTATTGCGCTAAAACTTAAAGTAGGAACAGGAGCGCGTATCCACCTAGATAATTTCCAATTGGAATGCCCAACCGACCTTGATTTGGGACCTGATACCAGCTATTGTGTCGTGGAAGGCATACAATTACAAGCATTGGGGGACTTTGAAGCCTACCGTTGGCAGGACGGCAGTACCGAGTCTACCTACGAGGTCAATGCACCTGGGCGCTATGCCTTAGAGGCCAGAAGCGGTGAATGTGTACTAAGCGATTCCATTCAAATTGATGAAATTGAATACAATTGCACTTGTGAATTCTACGCTCCGAACGCCTTTTCTCCCAATGCGGATGGATGGAACGATCAATACCTTCCCGTCACACCTTGCGAACTCACTTTTTTCGACCTACAAATTTTTGGAAGATGGGGGCAAATGGTTTTCCGAAGCCTAGACGAAAACCGGGGTTGGGATGGGGTGAATACCTACGATTACCATCCTCCTGGTGAATATATTTATCTGCTGAAATATCAATTTTCATACCAGGAAGAAGTGCAAAGCCTGTCGGGAAGTTTCCTTTTGATGCGCTAAAAATAATGAAGGAGAAGCTCCAATTGGAGACTTCTCCTTGCAACATGCGTCTGATGTTTATAGCTCTAGAAGGTGATGAATGCTAGCGTAGTGCGACACTTTTGAACATCACCTAGTTCGTTTTTACTTTCCTATCCTTCTCCTCTCTATTGATTAACGGTTTCTTTGTCCTCTTGGTTGGCCTCTAACAGATCTCCAGCCGGATTAGGAGGCACAATGGCAACGGCCGTACTGTCGGGAGAAGCTGTTG
>JAHQWA010000344.1 GCA_019634045.1 Saprospiraceae bacterium | reverse complement strand
CTTCACGCCAGTCTCCCCGACGGGTATGGTGGCAATGCCGCTTAGGGGCTCAAAGTCCTCCCCTTCCGTAGCAGTGCTCCCCTCCGAAAGCTTGTACTGCACGGTGACCGGTAAATCGACCTTGGAAGGATCGGCTCTTTCAAATATGAAGTAGCCATCGGAACAACCTTCGGACATGGCCTGCTCCCCCTCATCATTGATGGACGAACGAACAGATACCACAGAACCAATATTGAAACTACCTGCTTCCAGAAAAACGGCAGAATCATAGTAGAAATCCCCTACATCTCCAACTACTAATCGTATGTGGTAGGTTTCGCAAGGATTCAGCTTCAGCATAGCCGTAAGCGGCTGTGTGAAACCATCGTATTCCACGTCATTGAGCGCTACTGGCTGGTGTGCACTCAAATTACACTTATTGGCATCTTCACCCCGTTCATTCCCTAGGTAATAGTTAGAATTGTTTATATGATTGACAGAATTGATCGCCACAAAATCCTGCGTACCAGGAATTAAGGCTACATTTTTGGCATTATCCGCAAAATTTCCATTGATGCCCGGACCGCTAATGAAGAATCCAAAAACATCATTGTATATACTCCCTACGAACTCACAATACTCCTCCGAAGCAAATACATATCGAAAAGTAACGAAGGAGTCTAGTGGTACAAAATCAAACTCCAATCCCACCGCATCAAATACCTCTCCGGTAGCTAAATGGTTGAGGTCTGGATCCCCTCCTTCTCTATTGAAGTTTCCGCTGGCATCTGAATATTTGTTAGGCCCTTCTGCATTGCTAATCGTTCCAGTAGACAAAATGATGCCTCTATCCAAGCCAATGACTTCTTGGGCATTTTCAAAATATCCGACCCCATCAACAGGGCCAATCCGACTTATATTGGAGATATTATCACAAGCTCCCTCGGCAAAAATATTTTGCACTAATTCCTGTGGACCAGGACCTACCACCGTCCTGATACTGGTATTTAAAGAAAACTTGAGCGGCGGGGTCACCCAAATCTCTTTGACGGTCATTCCAAGTCCAATCAGGCTTGCGAACAACAAGAGATAAGGGATGGCCAGGGTGTTTTTCCGCATAGGAATGATTTGTTCTAGTTGCTACAAATAGTTGATCAAAATCAACAAAATTCGGGCCACCAGTAGGAATAGATATTAAATGAATCTACAGCTAGAGGTCACTTGGGTGAGGGGACAACTAGGGGTTCAGATCTTATCTATTGATGCCTTTACTAGGGTTTATAGTGAAGGACATAGTGCGTGCAATCGGACAAATCTGGGATTATTATTTACGTGCTATCCAACGCAAAGTTTCTTCACTTATTGTTTCGTTGCTATTATCTCTGGACGAGATGTGGATAGGGGTAGATTGGTGTGGCGCTAATATAATTTTTTTCTCTATACTTTCCCCTCGAAGGGCTTATTTTTTATTTTCCGTTATTCTTTTGAAAGGATAAGGAAAGGTCTATCTTTATTTGCATTAATTCTTTTTAAATATAAAAAATTGTAATAAATTCGCTGTACAATCTAAATCGCCATTCAACTACACCATTTTTCACCCAATATTTTTGAGTATCTGACTAGCAATCATTCAGATGTGTAAAGGTCAACTCGTCTGCAATTAAACAATTAAATAGCTTTACTTTTATGAAATTCAACACACTAGCCAGACTATGGTTTTCTGTGGTTTTTCTCCACCTAGCCATGTTTGTCAATGCTCAGCAAAGATGCGTTGATGAGGCTACTATCAGAGTGGTAGAAGGCGAAAGCGCACTAGACAATTGTCAAGGCGACGGCATCCCTAATGTAATCACTTTCACCACAAGTGATCTATCAACACCTTTTGGCTACATTGTAGCTGATGATGAGGGTACGATCCTTTTCGTTTCTCTCAAAAACACGATTGATTTTGAAGAAGTGCCTGGAGGCAACTATAGGATTTACGGGTTCTCGTTCATCGGAAACCCCACGGCTTCTGTAGGAGACAACATCTTCACTGATCAGTTGGGCTCCATTTGTGGTGCGCTCTCGGTAAATTTTATCCCTTTGAATACATCAAACCCAGATGGCGGTCGAGTCTTTACCGCAGATGGTTTGTCTAAGAAATACATTTGTCCGGCCGATGGCGAGCCTAATGTCATCGACTTTGCCACGACGAGTGAACATCCTAATTATACCTACCTGATCACCACCACCGGCAACTTTATCCTGGATATCACGGATTCTCCTAACTATGACTTTGAGGGAGCGACTGAAGGTACTTGCAGGGTATGGGGCTTGGCTTATACAGGTGATAATCCGGCTTTCATTGGTCAAAATGCCATTGAATTTCGGGCTGATATATGTGCTGATCTTTCCAATAGCTTTGTGGAAGTTGTCAAAACGGTGCCCGATGGAGGTAGAGTATCTCTGGCCAATGGTACCGACTCTCTTTCTACTTGTGAAGGAGATCCCAGTGCAGCTATTTTACCGTTCATTCGCATGAACAGCTCAGTAGCGCCTTATCGCTTTATCCTAACGGATGAGAATAATGTCATCCTGCAGGACAATCTCGATGGGAACCGACTGGATTTTGCCAGTTTGCCCGTAGGCCCCTATCGCGTTTGGGGTGTTTCATTTACCGGAGCTTTTACCGCAGCAGTGGGCGAGAATGCGGCTAGCACCGCCCTATCAGATGATTGCTTCGAGCTCTCAGATAATTTTGTAAAAGTCATTAAGCGCGGGCTTAATCCGGGTGAGGTTAGCCTTACCTCCGGAGCCACCTCTACGGAAGTTTGTGCTAATGATGGTGTACCAGATATATTAGATCTTCAGTCAACAGCCGACCCTGCAGATCCATTCACTTATATTCTTACGGATGAGAACTTCATTGTGCTTGGCGTCTCTGAGGACGGAGACTTTGACTTCGAAGGAGCAGGTCCAGGCACCTGTCTCATTTGGGGTTTGACCTACAATGGTAACTTACTTGTTCAAGTTGGAGATGATGCTACGACCGCAGTCCTTGCGGATAAATGTAGCAAATTGACCGATAGTCCCGTTACCGTTATCCGCAATGTTCCGCTTGGCGGTCAGGTTTCACTAGATAGTGGCGCAACGAGTGATGAGGTCTGTACTGGTGATGATATTCCAGATGAACGCACTTTTGTGAATGCCAATGCCGTCGGTGATAGCTACGTATATCTAGTGACGGACGAGAACAATATTATCCTGGCCATTTCCTTAGATGGTAACGTTAACTTTGAAAATGCTGGCGGAGGCATCTGTCGAGTTTGGGGTTTATCCTATTATGGCAACCTTACGGCGAGCCAAGGCGAAGATGCTGCCACCACCTCTTTATCCGACGATTGCTTTAAGCTATCCGATAATTTTGTTGAGATCAACCGAACCTTTGTAGATGGAGGTTCTGTATCCTTGGTTGGTGGTGGAGATATCATCGAACTCTGCACCAATGACAACCAATTAGACTTAGTAGAATTTGACTTTAGCTCTACGTCAACGAGTGCTTATGGCTTCATTGTTACAGATGAAGACTTGCAAATCCTAGCGATTGCTGAGAATGGCTTTTTCAACTTTGAAGGAAGTCCTGCCGGAACTTGCTTTGTCTATGGGGTGAGCTACTCTGGTATTCTGCTGGCTTCAGCAGGTCAAAACTTAGCTGATGCTATCATTACGGATGAATGCTACGAATTGTCTTCTAATGCTTTGACAATTATCCGAAAAGCACCACAAGGCGGGCAAGTAAGCCTTTCCAGCGGCTTAACTGCAGAAGAAATCTGTGTCGGTGATGGCTTGACTGATCAGCGTACCTTCGTAAGCGAGGGGGCAAGCGGTGGAGAATTCGTCTATTTGGTAACCAATGACAACAATGAAATCCTAGCTGTCTCAGCGGATGGCGTTGTTGATTTTGAAGATGCTGAAGGAGGCGTTTGTCGAGTATGGGGTCTATCCTACACTGGAGAACTTACCGCGGAAGCCGGCTTAAATGCGGCGACGGCAGCCTTATCTGATGATTGCTTCAAACTATCCGATAATTTCGTTACGATCACTCGGATCTTTGTAGATGGTGGAACCATTACGACGGATAGTGGAGTGTTTGACGCTGTAGTATGTGCAGGTGATGGTCAATCTGACATTATTTCCTTCAACGGAAACAGTAACTCCGAAGCAGAGTATACCTTCATTATCACAGACGAAAACAATGATATTATCCTCTTACCTTCTGGTAGCACGTTGAATTTTGATTTTGCAGCTGCCGGAACTTATCGGGTATACGGACTATCTTATACAGGAGACCTTGTGGCTTCTTTAGGTGATAATACTTCCACGACGGCCTTAAGTGACGGTTGTTTTGAGCTCTCGCAAAGTTTCATTTTGGTAAGAGTTGAGCGCAATATCGGTGGTACCGTAAGCCTAGCTGATGGTAGCACGAGTGTATACACTTGCCCCGGCGATGGCCTTGCGGATGTATTGACATTTGATAGTGCGGGGGTAACTGGAAGCGACTACACTTATGTAGTCACAGACGAAAATAATGTGATTTTGGCTGTACCAGAAGGAGATTCATTTGATTTCGACGGAGCACCAGAGGGTATTTGCCGCGTTTGGGGGCTCTCCTATTCAGGAACCATTATCGCTAATATCGGTGACAATGCCGCAGAAGTTGCTCTAACCGATGAGTGTAGTGCATTGTCCAGCAATTTCATCGAAGTAATTCGCGAAATTCCAGTCGGTGGTTCAGTAGCTACGATTGATGGAGAAACCATGGTACATACCTGTCCAGGTGACGGCGTAGCTGATATCGTAGATTTCGCCGGTGCAAATACGGCAGGAGAGTTTTACACTTACCTGATTACCGACGCCAACAATGTAATTTTGGCCATCACAGATACACCTAGATTTGACTTTGACGGTGCGCCTGAAGGCGATTGTCGAATTTGGGGATTAGCGTATACGGGCAACTTAACCGCTGAGGCCAATACTGATGCCGCTACAGCAGCGCTTTCGGATGATTGCTTTGATCTGTCCTCGAACTTCATTGAGGTTAGAAGAGCCATTCCTGAAGGGGGGGTTGTTCAACTAGAAGATGGTTCTGATTTCATTAATATATGTCCAGGTGATGGAAACCCTGACATTGTTTCCTTTGATAGTACAGCCACTTCCAACAGTCTATATTCCTATATCGTCACCGATGAAAATGATAACGTAATTTCTACGGTAGTAGGAGATGCGGTTAACTTTGATGTGGCGCCAGTTGGTACCTGTAGAGTGTATGGCGTAGCTTACACGGGTAGTTTAATTATTGGTCTTGGAGATAACGCTAGAAGCATGCCTTTGTCCAATGATTGCTACGATCTATCCGAGAACTTCATCACCGTACTTCGCGAAGAGCCAGAAGCGGGTACGATTACGACACCAAACGGAAACGATCTCTTGCTTTGTGTTGGAGATGGTATAGAAGACCTAGTTGAATTTGTCGTAGAAGGAGCGAATAGAGCCAAATACAGCTACCTTATCACGAATCAGGATGGATTCCTAATCTCTGCGGTCAATGAATCTTCATTCAACTTTGACAACGCCATTGCCGGCAACTGCCGCATTTATGGTGTAGCTTATACCGGCCTTCTTGCCGTAGCTCCCGGAGATAACATCCTGGAGGTGGCCCCCTCTAATGATTGCTATGACCTGACCGATGATTTCATCCAGTTGACTCGAACGAAAGTAGATGGTGGAATTATTAGTACGGGTGGCGGATCGCAAGATGTCGCTTATGTTTGTGCGGAGGATGGCAACCCTGACGTGGTGACCTTCTCCACTAATACAGCAAGTCCAGAGGCAAATTATCAGTTTATCATTACGAATACCACCAATACAATCTTAGCCTTTATTGCGGGAGACTCGCAAGACTTTGAAACAACAGGGTTTGAAGAGCTAAGGGTATGGGGTATTTCCTATACAGGTTCTTTAACCGCATCTATTGGCTCTAATGCTGCTACTACAGCCTTGTCTGATGATTGCTATACCCTTTCTGAGAACTTTATCACGATTATCCGTGACCAACCAGACGGTGGTGAGGTGGATGCTGATGGTGAGACTGAAATCGTCGTTTGTGTCGGCTCAACAGATGGGGTCGTAGGTATGAATAATACTAGTGCCACGCGAGCAGGTTATGCTTACGTAGTTACAGACGAAAACAATATTGTACAAGATGTATTCGAAAACGATGCTGTTGACTTCAGTGAATTGGCACCAGGGTTCTACCGAATCTGGGGGCTATCTTATACAGGAGACATTTTAGCAGATGCTGGTATGGATGCAGCTACAGCGCAATTGGCTTCCAATTGTTTTGAGCTTTCTTCCAACTTCGTACTGGCTGAACGCTCTGAGACTTTGGATGGCGGAGAGTTAACTACTCTTTCTGGAGAAACCACGGTCCATACTTGTCCAGGGGATGATATTTCCGATTTGGTGATTGTATTGACGAGCAGCGCAGACACGAACTACCGTTACGTGATCACGGATACGTTCAATACCATTATTGTTCCAAATATCAATAACAACATCATTGACTTTGATCCAGCCTTGCCTGGGGTTTGCCGCATCTTCGGTATTTCCTTCCAGGATGATTTTCTACCGGATTTCGGGGACAACCTGTTCGGTGATGAGCTATCCAGTCGATGTGCTGCGGTATCGGCCAATTATATTACGGTAATCCGAGAGGAACCCGATGGCAAGACTGTAGCTACTGACGAAGGCGCCACAGAAGTATCGCTAAATGTGACCGATGGAATCGCAGATGTCGTGAACTTCACCAATAGTGCTTCCGATGGCATGCCTTACACTTACCTGATTACCGACGAAGCTAATATTGTCTTAGATGTAGTAGACAGTAGCGCTGACTTTGAAGGAGCTAGTCTAGGAATTTGCAGAGTTTGGGGCTTGGCGTATACAGGTACACTGAATGTAGTGCCAGGAGATGATGCCGCTATGGATACGCTTTCGACAGACTGCTTTGACTTATCTGACAACTTCATCACCATCAACAGAGGGGACGCATACGCACCACCGGTAAGCGGTGACCAACTCAGACAGTTGAATGCTTCGGCGGAAAAAGACATCAAGTCTAGCCTGCGCTTAGTAGTGGCGCCCAACCCGGCCCGCTCGACGATTAACCTCTTCTACCAGCTAGAAGGTGAAGTAGAGGAAACTTCCGAGCTTCAGGTCTTCAACCTAACTGGACAGTTGGTCAAAAGAGTTCAATTGCCGACTGCCATAGGCGAAAACAATTACCGTATGGATATCAGCGAACTCCCTAGAGGGACTTATGCTGTAGTATTCAGCAACGGAAAAATGATAGAAAGACAATTGCTGGTAAAACAGTAAGGTCGATTTCATTATCGCATAAAAATCCCAACTTGATTCATTTCAAGTTGGGATTTTTTAATGGCCGTAGTTTAAGAATGATTTTTTGCGGCGAAGATTGAGATCGAACTGATTTCAGGTTCTCGCTCCCTCAATTTGCAGCCAATCATTCATTCTTAAGAATCTTCCTGCCAAAGTAGTCACAAAGAAAAAGGGCTATCTCGCTTGAGATAGCCCTTTTTCAAGGTAGGAAACACTAAGTGTTTCTTATTTCTTAACGAACTTACGTTCTTTGATACGTGCTTTTTTACCAACCAAGCCTCGTAGGTAGTACAGCTTAGCTCTGCGCACTTTACCTCGCTTAGTAACTTTAATTTCAACAATACCAGGAGCTGCAAAAGGGAAGATACGCTCTACCCCTATCCCATTGGAGATCTTTCTAACGGTAAATGTTTTAGTTGCTCCGTCACCATTGATTTGGATGACATCTCCACGGAAGTTCTGGATTCTTTCTTTCTCTCCCTCAACGATCTTGTAACTTACAATGATGTTGTCTCCAGGGCGAAAAGCAGGAAGATTCTTCTCGGGAGTCATTTGCTCGTGAACAAACTTAATCGCGTCCATGATTCTACTAATTTTTTCAATCATCAATTCAGCAGAGGACTAAGGCCCAGAAACTGGGATTTCAAAAGAATTTCGCTTAGTCATGCCTAAAGCGGTGCAAAGGTAACTAAAATTAGTATAAAAACAGCATGTATTTCACAAAAAATGCTTCAGAAAACTTGTCTGTTTTAGTATTGCGGGATATTAAGCTATGTTACCTAATCAAGGTGGCATAGCCCTTGATCTCGAAGGCTTTACCCCGAGGGTCATTATACTTCACCAGCACTACATATACCCCATTTGGAGAATCTCTGCCCGTGTTGAATTTTTTACCATTCCATGAGGCTTGTGGATCATCCGTCTCAAAAATCATTTCCCCCCAACGATTCCAGATGGTCAACGAAAAGTCAGTAGCGCCAGTCATAATGCCTACGCCTTTATAAAAATCATTGACAGAATCATTATTGGGTGTGAAAGCGTTTGGCAGGTAATATCGTACCTCGGGAAATATATCAATGATTTGTTGTAGAGTATCCGTGCATCCACTAGGGTGAACCACGACCTGCTGAATCACATACATTCCGGTATCGCGATAGGTATGAATGGGACTGCGTTGTTGAGAACGGCTACCATCCCCAAAATCCCAATTCCAGCCTACTCCCCTTTGGGAAAGATCTGTGAAGTTGATCGTACTATTCAGATTACTCGGCTCTGTCGGCAAAAAAGAGAAATCTGCTACCGGAGATTCTAGAATCTGGATGAGCTCTCCAAAGGTAGTATCTGTTGCACAGCCAATGGGAGATACAATGTCTACATTAACCGTGTAGGTTCCAGGGTTTTCATAGATGTGCGTAGGGCTAATATCGGTGCTCGAGCCTCCATCCCCGAAGTCCCAGAAGATGTCGTAGGTCGTATCGATCGGAAACGAAAGATTATCAAAAAAGATCTCAGCGGGTTGACATCCCAGGAAAGTACTGGGCGCAATTACGATCAGGTTCGGAACGGGAAAGTATTCTATCACCTGAGTTAATTGGTCCTGACATTGATTCGTATCCCGGACAGTTAGAGTCACGGGGATTTCTCCCGGAATCCGGTACAAGTGGTCCGGGTTTTGACGAGAGGAACTATTTCCATCTCCAAAACTCCAATTCCAACCGGTCAAACAACAGCTTCCTGTTTCAGACAGATCCGTAAATTCCACAATACCGGCTTGACAAGTATCGTATTCGTAAGAGAAATCTGCTGTTATATCTGGATAGACATTTACATAAATATCCGCCGTATCCCCGCAGTCTGTTCCAGGGTTAATCTTCAACTGACCATAATATTCACCAACCCCGGGGAAAGTTACGGTTGGGCTCCATTCGGAGAAGGTTTTAGCCTCTCCATTGATGTCGAACTCCCAAACCCAATCATCTATAAAGCTCTGCTGAAAGCTTTGATTTAGAAAGGAAATCGTCTCATTACCACAGGAATTCACGATAAATTCTTGATCTCCAATCATGGCATCTTCCTGAATATCAGCCACCACTACCGGATCACAGCTCGCTACATTAAACTGAAAATCCCGGAAAACCCTACTCAGTAAAACTCCATTCCGGAATTCGGATACACAAACTCCCACTACATATTGTCCCAAAACATTGGGCGTTCCGGTAATGATTCCGGTCAAAGGGTCAATCGTTACTACCGGATCTCCTCCCATCGGTTCAGCGGGGGTAAAGGCCGGCGCGGTAAATGCTACATCTTGATAGGGCGGCGGACAGGATGGCGTAGGTTGAGCGCCTTCACAGGTGGTGTAGCCAGGATTCATCAATACTGGACCACCTCCAAGCAAAGGAGAACAAAACTCATAGACCAGCTGATCACCATCTGAATCTCTTGCGGAGTGATCAAATACTAGAGGTTGACCCGCACAGATAATGGTGGGAGGAAAATCATTAAAGACCGGACTATCGTTGCCATTGAGCTGTGCCTCTGGTGTGATTTCTACAGTGAAGGTAGCGCCCGAATTCTGTGGTGCTACAATATTGCTGATGGTCACGTTTCGACAACATCGCTGATAGGAGATATGATAACTTACTTCGGACAATGGCAAGTTGGTAACGAATTCGTACGTTCCTTCTTGCACACAAACATCCGGTGGAATCAAACAGGGATAGTCCGGCTCTGCCACCTCTTCCACCCCCATGATGGGCACATCCAGGCGTTGAAAAAAGCCAGTTTGGCCTAGACTAGCACAACTGGTGCCACCCGGACCGCAATTATAAATACCGATTGAAGCCACTTGGTCAAAATCTGCACAATCAACACAATTGCAATCCCGGTACATCTTCATGACAAATCTGTAATTGCCACCTCCGAGATTTTCGTACGTAATGACCCCTCCGATAATGTGTCTGCCCATAAGGTCAGCAGGGAGGAAAAAGAGGACTAATAACAACGAGCAAAGAAAAGATCGCAACATACAGTAAGTTTGTGGTTCCAGCTACGAAGTTTGTTGATATACTGGACGTAAACTTGATTGCTCAGTATATACTGTACCGAATTAAGTGTTGGTCCCCAACGCCTAAATGGCGTTAGTATAGATCCGTACGTGTAGCTTTCTTGATTTAACGGCATATTATAAAAAAGGATTGTCTCATTATAGGTCAATGTCTACAAAATTTAGCCTATTCACAGACAATTATTTTCTTTCGCAAAGCGTTTTGACAAATTAGTTTCTTAAACAAACAATAGAATTGCTAAAAAGAAGTTTAAAAATAGAACCTTCTTTGACAACTGGCGGTCAACTTGCTAGGTAAATCTATCCCACCATCAAAGTTCGTATATCTATGCGTAAGATGGTTTTGGGATTCCGGATCAGCAAGAGTCAAAAACTCCCAATAGATCCTTCCAAGGCCGCATCCAAGCTCATAAAGTCAAAGTAGCCAAAAGTCTAGGATAATCATCGGTGCCCAATCGGCCTGATTTTTGGTATGCTATATTTGACTACGTCATTATTATTAAGCACAATCATTCTCCCAAAACAAACTTATTTACAGTGAACAGAACGACTATTAAATCCCATGTTTATGATGACGACTTTTACAAACGAATCATTTATGGTTCAAAACTACGATTTAAACCAAGCCCTAGTTACGCTGCAAAAAGGAGGATTGATCCTATACCCTACTGATACCATTTGGAGTATTGGATGTGATGCTACTAACGAAGATGCCGTGCTCAATCTACGCAGGATGAGCAAAATGAACCACAGCTACCCGATTGAGTTACTATTTAGCTCAATTGACATGATCAAAGCCTACGTTGACCATCTTCATCCTCGCCTAGAAACACTACTGATTTATCATGTTCAGCCTTTGACTATCTTATTGGAAAACCCACGTCGACTGCCCGCGAGCCTCTTCTCTACGGAAGGCACGGTGGCTATAAGACTGGTTCAGGATTCCTACTGCCAAGAATTGATCGAACAATTCGGCTTTCCGATAGTCGCGGCTTGTGCAAGCAGTGCTGAAGCGCATATTCCTGCCTCCTTTGGTTCGGTTAGCTCCGAATACATCCGAGGAGTAGATTATGTGGTAAAGCATCGGCAACTGGAAAAAGCAGGCGGCCAATTATCGGTGATGGTGAAGTTATCTGCACAGGATGAACTGATTTTTTTACGGGAGTAGTAAGGAGTGAGACATTAGATTCGGTAATAGCCAGCGGAAGCTCCGACTTCAGCTAATTACGGATCTCCGAACAGTTCTCCGTCTGGGCCTTCCAAAATGATCTTGGAAATGAACTAGCGCAAAAAGGTCAGATTGAAATCCTGTCCCATGGCATTTTGGTAATTGCAACTGGTGCTACTCACTTCTTGTAGATTGAGCTGACCCTGAATAGCATCAACAATGGCCAAATTGTCAAATTCAATTTCCAGCGTACCTGGGCCAGCAGGACCAGGACAATCATCATTTTCCTTATCATTATCACAGGTGGTAAGAATGGAAAGGCTCAAAAGGCTTAAAAACAATAGTTTTTTCCTATTAAATCAGTTGAAATACCTACTTCCCAGTACAATTGCCCCCTCTCCCCTACCACAATCTTGTCGAGGGCTACATAGGTCATTGTGAAGCGGGTGTCGCCTAGGAGGATTGGCCCTCTGTTTGCTACAGATAGCTTAGGCTTAGACATAGTCATAGAAGTGGGAATCCTTACTCCGGGGGGATAAAAAGCGAAGTTTTGAAGAGACGATCGAGCAAGGCTAG
>JAHQWA010000343.1 GCA_019634045.1 Saprospiraceae bacterium | reverse complement strand
TTGAGGGTCAATTTCGACCTTGCCAATGCTGCCAGTTTTCGCTAGTCCTAGGGAGGTCCAATTGGTTCCAGCATCCGTAGATTTAAATAAGCCATTACCATCATAGGAGAGTGAGTTGCCACCGCCATTGGCTTCTCCGGTGCCGACAATTAGGGTATTAGGGTCGTTTGGCGAAATGGCGAAATCCCCGATAGCCAGATTTTCTGCAGCATCGAATATAGGGTCCCAGTTGATTCCTGCATCCGTAGATTTGAATATACCACCTGCTGCTGCGCCGAAATATATGGTATTTGGGTTATCGGGGTGCAATTCTACATCCGTGATTCTTCCACCTATATTGGTGGGGCCGACAGCTTCCCAGGGTTCGTTGTTGCGAGCGCGAACGGCAGATCGAGTATCGCGGATGGCTTGATAATAGGCGGCAGTATTAATGGTGCCTTTGGGATATGCCCTTTGCTGAAAGAACCAATCGTTGGGAGTAGATTTAGGAGGTGTGTCCATAAAAAAATCCCGATCCTGTTTTTGTTCACATGACCACATCAAGCAGGCAAGAACAATGAATAGGATCGGGATGCAAGTATCTTTATCCAGTTGTTTCATCAGATGGTTAGCTTTTACCCGCCAAGATAATAAAGCTGGCGCCTAAACTGATGAAAGTGAATTGCGGATCTATAGTTTGTCAAGCATTAGACTTCTTCACTATCGGCTCTACCATTGCGGTTGATCATGGTGGCAGTGGCTTGTTGAGTACCCATCAAGAGGACATCCTGAATGTTGACGTGCCCTGGACGAGTTGCCATGAAATAGATAGTTTCTGCCACGTCCTTCGCCGTTAGCGGTTGAAAGTCTGAGTAGATTTGATTCGCATCTTCTGCACCATCTTTTCTAACACTAGCAAATTCTGTCTCCTCAACGTGTGCAGGGCTAACTTGACTCACTCGAATGTTATGTTCGAAAAGGTCCATGCGGATGGCCTTAGTTAGACCTTCTACGGCAAATTTAGTTGCACAGTAGACGTTACCATTCTTGTATACTTCTTTCCCTACTGCTGACCCAATATTGATGATATGTCCGGATTTTCTAGCTACCATCCCTGGGCTAATGGCTCTGGTTAGGTACAATAATCCTTTTACATTGGTATCAATCATTTCATTCCAATGCTCTAATTCTCCTTCGTGAATCGGCGCTAAGCCGCGAGCTTTGCCAGCATTATTGATTAAAATATCAACTTGTTGCCATTCCTCTTCCAAGTCAGCTAGGGAGGAAGTTACTGCTTCTGGCGAACTAACATCGAAAGGCAGTGTTTTAACCTCTACCTCAAACTCTTCCTGGAAGTTGTTTTTCAATTCTTCCAAACGTTCAGTTCTCCTTCCGTTTAGGATCAACCGGAAGCCGTTAGCAGCGAATAGCTCAGCCGTAGCCTTGCCAATGCCTGAAGTAGCACCGCTAATGAAAACCGTTTTATCCTGTCCTGGTCGAGCTTGCTTAAGCTTCAAATTCTCCTCTTCTCTCGCCTTAATGAGGCCTTCTAGCTGGGCAATATTTTGTTTTAGCGCCTCCAGTGCTGTTTGTTCAATTGCTGTTTGCGTCTCATCGGCCGGTGAAGCAACATTAAAAGCCATATCGTTTTCGGGAGTTTTTAGTTCGGGATTAATCTGAATGGCCTGCTGGTAAGAAGCATTGGCCGCTTCAATCAACCCCTTATTATGATAGATTAATGCCAGGTCGTAATTGGCAAAAGGATGGTCGGGTGATAATTGTAAAGTCTGCTGAAGCTTTTCAATGGCTTCATCCTGTTGCCCAAGCTTTTCATTCAACAGTAGACCATACTGATAGATAGCATCAGCATTTTCGGGGTCTTCCTCTATGGCTTCTGCTAACAAAGCAGTGGCTGCTGTAGATTTATCAGGGAAGTGATGAGCCCAAACCATACCGAGGCGGTACTTCAAGCCTTTGTGATCTGGTGCAATTTGATGAAGCTTTTCGTAGGAGGATCCAGCTAAAGGAAACTCCTCCGCAATTTCTGCAATTTCCCCTAAAAGGAACAAGCTATCAGCATGATTGGGATATTGCGACAGCAACTCCTCGAGTTTCTGCTTGGCAGCTGGGAAATTTTGATCGAATTGGGCTAAGATTAAGGCTTGGTAGTAATCTGGCTCCACCTGCTGATAATGGCTTTTGGCAGATTCCAAAGATGCAAGAGCTGCTGCGGATTGATCACTTTCTGCCAAGCTCCAGGCATTTTCTAATACTTGCTCTAGTGGCGCTATTTCCTCCGCTTGTTCTTCTCCTACAACTTCGTCCTTCCGAACTTCTTCTATACCCTCGTTGGTGATCTCTAATTCGATCTCAGTTCCTGGAGGGATATCTTGATCTGTACTTTCACTAGCTTCTACCTCGATTTCCGCCACTTCTGGTTCATGGATTTCTTCCGCTGTTTCTTCTAGGACAGGCGGTTCGACAAGCTCAGCAAGAGGTTCCTCTGCCACCTCTTGTGGAACTTCTTCCGTCACTTCGGAATCTTCGGGGGCTTCTTCTGCCTGGACACCTTCTAACAAATCTAGTCCAGGAATATCGCCTAGATCAATGTCATTTGATAGTTCCGGGGCGTGATTTTCTCTCTCCATGACTTCAACCTCAGCATCATCGCGGCTGTTGGCATCTCCTGCCTGTTGCTGCATGCGAAAGTGTAGTCGATTCTTTTGAAAGCTTTCCCAAGCATGTTGATCCCCAACGAACTGAAAGAAAGCTTGGAAATCATTATGGGAGAATTCTGCCAGCGTATAATGCTCCATATTCCTCAGTAAGCGAAGGAATTCACTGGTTTCGCTGGATATTTCTCTGATGGATTTCAAGTGATTATTGAAAGTCTCTTCATCCAGGTCGCTCAATTCTCGCTTCTGTCGTCTAAGATCCAGGTATTGGTCCTGCCAATAGTTGATATACTGGATCATATCGCTGATTCGATCAAATTGAGTGGGGACCAAGACCGGCTCTCCGGAGTCTTTGTCTTTTCTTAGCCCGTCGATGACGATTGGGAGAATACTGTCCTGTTTTTCATTCAATAGATGCAGGCCTCCCAACATACAAGAGGTTGACTTAAGGTAGTTGTCGGAAATCAGCAGTAGAATAGGACCGTTGTGTTTAAGGATTTGATCGGTCAGTATCTTGTCAGGATTGTTTCTTGAACCGTATAAGTGGGTTACTTGTCCTGCTGCTGGACTGAGTTGTTGATCAAGGCTTTCGGCAACATTAATGTTGTCGATGCAATAGGCTATCGCTACATTTTGAATATTCATATTATTTTTTTGGGATCCTCAGTACTTAGTTGATCAATGGTTTGTTCAAATTCTTCAATAAATGCTTTGTATTTGCTTGTCGCGGGGCCGGAGAAACCTGTATGGATTTTCCTTACTGTCCCGGCTTTATCAATAAAAATCATAGTAGGATAAGAGAGTATGTGATTAAGCATGGGCAATGACTTGGCCGCTTCCTTTTTGTCGGATTGTCCGGCCAATAAGATTTCGTAGGGGATGTTCATTCCTGATTTGTACCGCTGTAAGGCACCTAAGGCTTTTTCCTGATCTTTGTGTCGCTCAAAGGCCAGACTAAGAATCTGCAAATCCTTTTCAGGATGCTTCTCTAAATAATCAACCAAAAACTTCGTTTCATCCCTACAATTGGGACACCACGTTCCCATGATCTGGACGATAGTGGGCTTCCCCTGATAGGTGGCATCGGATAGCGACACCATTTTTCCTTCGGTATTTGGGAAGGAGAAATTGAGTCGATCGTATCCTTCCTTCAAGAAAGTCAACTCATTCGGATCTCTTATGCTGGCATCGGGAGCAAATTTGGCTTCCCAAATGGCCTTATAATGATTTCCTGATAGGAAGCTTCCTATCATGGTAGAATCCGCTCTAATTTTGGCCTCAAACAAAAAGGCATGTGCCCCGTCGAAAGTTGAAAGGTATAATTTGTTGGCTTGGATGGTTCCTTCCAGGTAACGATAATCACCTGTTTCTGTCAAAAAGGTCCCATTGACCTTATTTCCATCTTGTACAAATTCGCCGACTGCTGCTTCCGGCGGACTATCCCCGGCTGTAAATACAGTCTGCCATTTGCCACTGATATCCATCAATGGATCTTTCTTTAGGGTGGTGAACCGATGATCTTGCCCAAAGCGCGCGGTAAACGGAATCTGATAGTTGTCCTTATTGTTTACTACCCAATACCCTTGAATCAAATTGCCTTCGTAAATTCCTTTGATGTAGGAGTCAAAGATTGGGAAATTGATCCAAATCGTGTCTTTAGCGGTGCTACGATCTACGCCGTACCTGATATCGGTGATCTCTATGATCTCGTCACCATTCTTAATTTCCAGATAAAACTCCTGCTCATTCTTGTACTTTACTTCAAAGTTAAAAGGCAACTCACCGGAACTGACCTCATCAAAAGTGAGGTTGACTTTTTCCGGTAGCGGTTGACCTTTAGGGTTAGGACTAACTGGATCTGGAACCAGCGTCAAAAGGCCACGCCATGGACCTGGCGGTAAACCCTTGAAAGGTTGATCTGCTACAAAACAGGATTGCAGTAGTAGCAAAGGAAAAAGAAATAGAAATAAGATTTTCTTGTAGTTATCAATCATGCAAGCTTAAGTTTATTTATCGGGTTACAAGTCAATATCTAGTCGCAAACCTGATTTTGCAGGGGTTATACTATAATATAACCGATAATTCCGACAGATTGTTATTGACGAAACCGAAAAATTATTCAAGACCAATTCTCATCAGAATTGGTCTTGAATTCGACTTGTGGCACGTGTTCACATGGAGATATTCAATGCCGAAACGACACGAAAATCTATGAGGGAGGGGGCAAGCTATTTTTTATCACCACTAAATTGATCTTCTTTATCTTTGAAGAGCACATTAAAGGTGGTTAAGCTGCCATAGATTCTTGTAATGTATTGTTGTAAATTAACCTTTTCCTCATCGCTAAGTTTGCTGCTATTGATCCGTTGCTCCATGACACGAAGTCGATCTCTAACCATAACGATCTTATGGAAAAAAGTTACAATAGGAATCTCTTTTGATTTCAAATTTTCATCTGCTGGTTTCAAGATCATCACTCCATCATCCCAGCGATCCCCTAAGGGAACCTCTTCTGTAATGTCAGAAAAATGTCTCAGGATCTTCATCAGAGACTTCTCTGCTTCCGAAAAGGATACCTGTTCTTGGGCTGGTACGGCATCAATAATATCCCATTGTTGGTATTCCAAGCCTACATGTTTGATCCCGTATAACATAAAGCAGACCTCATAGGCTGCTTTGTGTAAACGGATGATGACACCATCTCCGTAGGCCGGGTGTCTTACTCGGGAACCTATTCCTAAAGTACCTGTTTCACTCATTTTACAAAGCTAGGTTAAGGATTTACGATTAGCATTAGATTCAACACAGAAGGGAAGACTTTGCTTCCGTGTCGTGTATACGATTGATAATATTAAAAGTTTCGTCCCTATGTAGTAGCTGGATAATTGTCGTCCCAATTTTTGACATGGGGATCTCCCAATTTGTCGACGCTTTTGGCTACCAACATGGAAACAGTGGCGTCTCCGGTGACATTGGCTACGGTTCGGCACATGTCTAATGGCCGATCCACTGCAAAAATTAAGGCTAGACCTGCTTCTGGTATTCCTGCCTGCCCCAAAACAATCACGAGCATCACCATTCCTGCGCCGGGTACGGCGGCCGATCCAATGGACGCTAAGGTGGCAGTGACGATAATACCCAACTGAGCCCCGATGGTGAGATCGATATTGAATGCCTGGGCAATGAATACCGCCGCTACCGCCTGATACAGGCTGGTTCCATCCATATTGATAGTAGCTCCGATCGGGAGGACAAAACTGGTTACCTCTCTATCAACACCGAGGTGCTCTTCCACGCGTTCCATCGTAACGGGCAGGGTAGCCGCAGATGAACTAGTAGAAAAGGCCAAAAGCTGTGCTGGTGAAATTCCCTTTAAGAAAAAGCCATAGTCCTTTTTGGTGAAGAGTTTGACCAATAAGGGATAAAACCCAAATATCAATAAGCCTAAACCAATCAAAACAGAGGCAGCATATCCCAGCAAGGCTACGAAGATGTCAGCACTTGGAGATTCGACAATCAATGCAGCTAATAGCGCAAACACCCCATAGGGCGCACTCAGCATGATCAAGTCAATTAGTTTCAAGATTACCTCATTTAGACCATCGAAAAAGGCCTTGACCGGCCTTGCTTTTTCCTCCGGAATCAAGATCATACCGATACCGAAGAAAATGACGAAAAAGATAACTTGCAACATATTCCCGTTACTCGTCGCTGCGCCGATGATATTATCAGGTACAATATCGACTAAGGCTTGTAGGGGACCGGCTTCTTTTTGCTCTTCCGCCTGAGAGATGCGTTGCTGAGCATCCCCTGAGAAGTTATCCATTAGCTCTATGCGAGTCTGCTCCTCAATCAACTTTCCAGGCTTAGTAATATTGACAATCAGTAGTCCTAGTGTTACGGCTACTACCGTGGTCATTACATAGATACCAATCGTTCGTCCACCCATCTGAGATAACTTGGAGATATCCTTCAAATCTGAAACGCCCTTGATCAAGGAAGCCACGATCAGCGGAATAGCGATCAACTTCAGGGAGTTGATAAAGATGGTTCCGAAAGGTTTGATCCAATCCACGACAAATTTCGTCCATCCAAGCTGTGCGGCAATCATTCCGAAAATCACGCCCGCGGCCATGCCAAGGAGTATCTGCCAGTGTAGTGCTAATTTTTTCATGAGTGGTGCTGGGTTTTGCTGTTGGCCTCCAAAATAGACAAAATCCGCTATAATTCAAGAAAACGACTTCTGACAGGGCTTAGTGCCAAGAAATTCCGTATCCAGTTAGGGGACAAATGTTTGCTTAGGTGTAGAAATATATTACTCAGACGAAATTTTCTTCACAACAAAGTTTGTAAAAAAACAGTAAAAATGATGCATAGGCCTTTCGAAACAAGCCATTTAGAAGAATCTTTGTCTAGAAAATTAAAGAAATAGCATGCAAAAAGAAATAGTGGAACAACCCCAAACCAAATTAAAGAATGATTTAATCCTCAAAGTAGCCAGGGGAGAAGCGGTAGATCGTCCACCTGTATGGCTAATGCGCCAAGCGGGAAGAATCTTACCACAGTATAGAGCCTTGAGAGGAAAATTGAGTGGTTTCAAAGAATTGGTAGAAACGCCACATCTAGCAGCAGAGGTAACGATTCAGCCCATTGATGAGTTAGATGTGGATGCAGCTATTATCTTTTCAGATATTTTGGTGATCCCGGAAGCGATGGGTTTGACTTATGAGATGATAGAGAAAAAGGGGCCTTTCTTCCCAGAGACGATTAAGCAAAGTGCTGATGTAGAAAAGTTGATAAGCGGAGAAGTCGCTGCCACTCGTTTGCAATATGTATTCGATGCATTGGAAATCACCAAAAGAGAATTATCAGGGAGGGTGCCGCTGATCGGTTTTGCTGGTGCGCCCTGGACGATTTTATCTTATATGGTGGAAGGGCAAGGAAGTAAGACATTTTCAAAAGCCCGGAAACTACTATACCAGAATCCAAAACTGGCACATCAACTTCTTCAGAAAATTACAGATACAACCATTGCCTATTTGAAACTGAAGGTAGCGGCAGGCGCTGACATGCTGCAGGTATTTGATTCCTGGGCCGGTATTCTGCCAAAAGCCCAATACAGTACGTTCGCCATACCTTACATCCGACAAATTTGTGATGCCATCCAAGATGTGCCGATCACCGTTTTCGCCAAGGATGCTTGGTTTGCTTTAGAAGAGTTAGGGCAATTGGATTGTAACACTATCGGATTGGATTGGCACTTAGACCCTCAAGATGTTCGCCGGAAAATCGGAGCGGATAAAGCTTTACAGGGCAACTTGGACCCTTGTCTGCTATATGCTGATGAGAAGGAGATTGTTCAAACCACTGAACAGATGATCAGGAGTTTCCAAAAACAGCATATTGTTAACTTAGGCCATGGAGTTTATCCAGATACACCATTACCTGGTGTGAAAACTTTTGTAAATACCGTTAAAGCCTTTCGGTCCTAGTAGTCTTCCTGATTTTAAATGATTATTTGAACCTACCCAAGAAATAATAGCTAGGGAATTGCTTGAATTATAGACTTGATTTTTAATTTTGAGGCCGGAAATCACATTTTTTCCGTAGTTGTTCTAGCTCTTTTTGCTTTGAAGGGCTTGTAAACCAGGAAAATACAAACTAAACATGGGTTGGTTCAAACGCTTGAAAGACGGTATTCAAACCGCTACCCGAAATAAGAAAGAGGCTCCTGAGGGGTTATGGTATAAGTGTAAACGTTGCAAAGAAACGTCTACAGTAAAGGAATTGAGAGAAAATTTCTTGAAATGCTCTCACTGTAACTATCATATCCGAATTGGTTCTCACGATTATTTTGATTTGCTCTTTGATGGCAACTTTGAAGAACTTTTTGATGATCTGAGATCCAGAGACTTCCTCGAATTTACAGATTTACAACCTTACCATAAGCGACTAGATGACGCGAAGAAAAAGACTTCACTTTCTGAAGCTATTTCCGTAGCAGTTGGAAAGGTTAATCGCCGAAAGTTGATTGTGGCAGCGATGGATTTCAAATTTATTGGAGGCTCCATGGGCTCGGTTATGGGACAACGGATTGCCCAGGCAATCGACCATGCTTTGGAAACCCGAACGCCTTTGATGATTATCTCCAAAACGGGGGGAGCAAGAATGATGGAGTCGGCCTTCTCATTGATGCAGATGGCAAAGACTTCAGCTAAATTGTCAGAATTAGCAAAAGCGAAAGTACCTTATCTATCTTTTTTGACGGATCCGACGACGGGCGGAGTCACAGCCTCCTTTGCGATGCTCGGAGATATTAACTTCGCAGAACCGGAAGCCTTGATTGGATTTGCCGGACCACGTGTTATCAAGGAAACGATAAAGCGTGACCTTCCTGAAGGGTTCCAGACCTCTGAATTTTTGTTGGAACACGGCTTCTTAGATTTTATCGTTGATCGGAAAGATCTTAAAAGCAGGGTAGGGGATCTATTAGCACTATTTGCCACAAAAGAATAAGTCACTTTTCATACATACCTATCCAATGAAATACCTATTACCCTTTTTCTTGTTTTGTCTTGTACTTGGGTTAAACAGTTGTGGACCTAGTTCTTCAACGGAAACAGAATCTACCGAAGTAGTTAAAGCTCAAGTGGGAGATCAGGATGTGGAGGCGAAGTTAAAAGAGCTTGGCATTACCCTACCTGCTGTTCCTCCACCGGTAGCAAATTACGTAAATGCAGTCCGTACAGGCAACTTGGTCTTTATGGCTGGAAAAGGCCCTAACCGACCGGAAGGAGGTTATGTGACAGGGAAAGTTGGAAAAGATCTTACAGTGGAAGAAGGCTACGAAGCCGCTCGCCTGGCTGCGATTATTCAGTTAGCTGCCTTAAAGGCCGAAATTGGTGATTTGAATAAGGTAAAGCGTATTGTGAAAGTATTAGGCATGGTCAATGCTGAACCTGACTTCACGGACCAGCCGGAAGTGATCAACGGATTTTCGGATTTAATGGTGGAAGTTTTTGGAGATAAAGGAAAACATGCCAGAGCTGCCGTGGGAATGGGATCTTTACCTAGAAACATTGCCGTGGAAATAGAAATGATTGTTGAGGTAGAGTAGGAGGAACCTATGTACGGTAAGCTTACTGCTTTATTTTATACTTATGCTTTATTGCTTAGCTTTTGCTGTGTTGCGAAGCTAGTAAACAGCGAGACAATAAGGAAGGGTTCGTATATCTCATTTCAACATATATTGAAAATGTTAAATTTTGAAAAAAGGTATCGCTTTTACCTGATTCTAGATTAGCTTTTACTACTTTGCGCTGAGTTCATAACAGTGTATATTCGCAAATACGACTAATTATTAATTTTGATGAATCCCAGTACTAGCGCTCTTTTGTTGGTGGATATGCAGAATGACTTTCTGCATCCGGTCGGGGCTTATGGAAGGGCCAAACTCTCTCTGTCAAATAGTAGAGCAAGGATTGAGCAGATGATTAAGGTGACGAATTGCTTCAAGGACTTGGAGAGTCGGATCATTTCTGCGAATTTCACATTGATTGCCGATAAACACAATGTACCCATCATACCAGAAGAGTTTAAGTCTAAGCACCCCTTTCTACATCGGGGCGATTTTCAAGTTGGCCGATGGGGCCATCAGCTAATTGATGAATTAGGCCCAGCTGATTTTGTTATCAATAAAATTGGGCATTCCGCCTTCCAATCTACTCACTTGGATTGGCTGTTGGAGCAATTGAACATTTCCACTCTAATTCTTGGCGGTATGTTAGCTAAGGATGGAGGAATTGTGTCAACTCTATTGGAAGCCAAGGAAAAATCCTACGAGGTACTTTTACTGATGGATGGTTGCATGGCACTTACAGAGGATCTCTACGCCGAAAAAATTAAGGAACTGGAAAGTGTTTGTAAAATTGTAACTTGCAAGGAATTGGTGAACCTTATGAATGCCTAGTGGTTTTCATGGGGTCTCCTAGTTTCAGACTAGGACTTGTCCTAACATGCAAATTACAGTTTTGATGAACACATCTTTTCGCTTCGTATTTTTACTTCTACTACTATTTTCTGGATCTGTATATCTAAGTGCCCAAGCGGAACTGCTTATTCCGGGAAGCTTCGATCCCCGTATTGCAACCATTGCTGAATCCACTTCTGCAGATAGAATTGAGAAAGATATTCGTAAGCTAGTCAGTTTTGGCACACGTAATACCTTTTCTGATACCTTGAGCGAGACTAGAGGTATTGGAGCAGCGCGCCGTTGGATCAAAGCAGAGTTTGACCGGATATCAGCTGATTGTGGTAACTGCTTAGACGTATTTTATCAACGTACGCTAGTAACCGCAGAGGGGAATCGTCGAATCCCAAAGGACACTTGGATCGTTAATGTTATTGCTATACAGCGCGGCACTACCCACCCGGACCGTTACATTATCATGTCTGGCGATATTGATTCACGAGCCTCCAACGGTTCTGACGGTGTGATTGATGCTCCTGGTGCCAATGACAATGCTACGGGAATGGCCGGCGCTTTGGAAGCTGCCAGGGTGCTGACCAAGTACAAATTTCCTTCAAGCGTGGTGTACGTGGGATTGTCCGGGGAGGAGCAGGGGTTATTTGGCGGAAAGCATATGGCGCAAATGGCGAAAGAGGAAAGCTGGGATATTATTGGTGTTTTGAATAATGATATGATTGGAAATATCCACGGTATCGATGGTGTAATAGACAATACTTCCTTCCGTGTTTTCTCCGAACCGACTCCGGTAAATGTGGACGATCGACAACGCATTTGGCAACGCTTTTACGGAGGTGAGGTAGATGGTCCTTCTCGCCAATTAGCCCGCTATGTGGACAAGATGACTGACAAGTACATGACCAATCTGAAGGCCACTATGATATACCGCCTGGATCGTTTCGGACGGGGAGGTCACCATAGACCCTTCAATGATGAAGGTTTTCCTGGGATAAGGATTATGGAAAAGCACGAGAACTACAATCGGCAACACCAGGATATCAGGGTAGAGGATGGGATAGAATATGGAGATGTGATCGAGGGAGTGAATTTCCCGTATGCAGCAAAATTGACAGCGGTCAATGCGATTGTTATGGCGGGTTTGGCTTGGGCGCCTCCGGCTCCGACCGGCGTCATGATCGGTGGAGCAGTTAGGGCGTCCACTAGATTGAAATGGGATGCGGTGGAAGATGACAATTTACAGGCTTATAAGGTGTACTGGAGAGAAACAACTGC
>JAHQWA010000342.1 GCA_019634045.1 Saprospiraceae bacterium | reverse complement strand
TATTGTAGCCCAAGCAGAGCAGGTCTACTAGCGGGCCGCTATCAGCAAAAATTTGGACATGAGAACAATACGCCCTACAATCAGCAAGATGAAAATGCCGGTTTGCCACTCGACGAACAGATGCTGTCAGAGGTCTTGAAGGAAAATGGTTACAACACCTGTGCCATCGGGAAATGGCACCTTGGTGATCACGAGAAGTTCTGGCCCATCAACAGAGGATTTGATGAGTGGTTTGGCTTTTACGGTGGGGGGATGAGCTTCTGGGGGGATATCGGGAAAAAACCAGCCATCTCTGGTGTTTTAAGAAATGGGGAGATTGTGCCTCAATCGGAATTAACGTATTTGACGGATGATTTCAGCGCGGAAGCCGTGAAATTTATTCAAAAACAAGAAGAAGACCCCTTCTTTCTCTACCTAGCCTACAATGCGCCGCACGCCCCGATACATGCCACCGAAGAATATCTCGCAAAGACAGACCATATCGAAGATGGCGGTCGAAGCGCTTACGCAGCGATGGTCGTAGGAATGGACGAAGGCATCGGAAAGGTGATCCAGACCTTAAAAGAACAAGGGCTTTACGAGAATACGCTAATTTTCTTTTACAGTGACAATGGCGGTCATTTACATGGTGCCAGTAGTTACCCCTTTCGAGGTCATAAGGGCATGTTATTCGAAGGAGGGATCCGAGTCCCCTTTCTGCTAAGCTATCCGGATAAGCTCAAATATACCCATCACTATCCACATGCCATCAGCGCCCTGGACATCTTTCCAACCGTCTTGGCTGCTGCGGATATCACACCCACCAAACCCCTGGACGGCGTTAATTTACTCCCTTTTATATCGGGAAATGCTTCCTCGCCCCCACATCATAAGCTCTTCTGGCGCTACTCGGATGGTGCGGGATATGCCGTTCGGAAAGACAACTATAAATTGATCTACTCTGGTTACAAAGAGGATGTATTGTTATTCAACCTTGACACGGACCCCTTCGAAAAAAACAACTTGGCCCAAGAACAGCCCGAAAAGGTAAAAGAACTCTTAGAAGAATACCAGGTCTGGAACAAAGAACTAATTCCAGCGAAATGGTACGATCCGCATCCGGAAAACATTTTGAAAGAAGAGCAAAAAAGGCAAAGCATCCGGAACAAGGCTAAGGCCGGAGAAGTCAAGAAAAGAAAACCATAGCAACATCAACGTGGCCCGGGATTAAGCCTTGATACATTCGTATCTTACCAGCCCAGTACTGATGTTCAAAGCACTGATACACCGTCCTTAAGTCCAGGCTAACCCCTCCCCCGTATGGTGTAAAAACAGCCCTTTTGAAGGTAATTATTGTTATTTTTACACTAAGTATGAAAAAAAAGGGCGCAATTTGTTGATTTTAAACTTGATTTTCTCCAATTTCGCAGCCGAATCCAAGCTGCTAAGGCAGGCTTGTTGACCTAGACTCAAAATTTATTAACAAATATCAAGTGCACGACTATGTCTAAAAAAATTGCTATCAATGGTTTTGGCCGGATCGGAAGACTCTCCTTTCGCAACCTACTACAGAAAGACGGAATCGAGGTTGTTGCCATCAATGACCTAACAGATAATGCTACCCTTGCTCACCTTTTGAAGTACGACTCTGCTCAAGGTCCTTTCGACGGCACTGTTGAGGCAACTGAGGATGCGCTGATTGTAAATGGAAAAAGCATCAATGCCTATTCTGAGCGCAACCCAGAAGCTCTACCCTGGGCTGAATTGGGTGTAGACTTGGTACTCGAATGTACCGGTATTTTCCGCACAAAAGAAAAAGCTGGCATGCACCTTACTGCCGGTGCCAAGGACGTAGTTATTTCTGCTCCAGCTAAAGGGGATGGTGTACAAACGATCGTATTGGGTGTAAATGATGATCAATTGGATCGTCGTGCTAATGTTTTCTCCAACGCATCTTGTACCACCAACTGCCTAGCTCCTGTTGCTAAGATTCTAAATGACAACTGGGGTATCATCAATGGTGCCATGACTACTACGCACGCCTACACGGCTGACCAACGTATCCAGGATGCACCTCACAGTGATCTTCGCCGTGCTCGTGCCGCTGCATTCAATATTGTACCTACTAGTACAGGTGCAGCCAACGCAGTTGGAAAAGTATTGCCTGAGGTAGCTGGTAAGTTATTCGCCATTGCGGTTCGTGTTCCTGTTATCACTGGTTCATTGATCGAAGTAAATGTAAACTTGGAAAAGAGTGTAACGATAGAAGAAGTAAATGCCAAGTTCAAAGAAATGGCTGAAGGTCCAATGAAAGGTGTGCTACAATACACGGAAGATCCATTGGTATCTAGTGACATTGTACGCAACCCTCACTCTTCCATCTTCGATGCGGGTATGACTAATGTGAATGGCAATATGCTTAAAGTGGTAAGCTGGTACGATAATGAAGCAGGTTATTCTGCTCGTTTGGCCGATTTGGCTCACATGATCTGCACAAAATAATTCAACTGATCTCAGGATAAGTTGATTATCTAATATCAATCGGACATCTGGAAGCTACAGTTTTGCTGTAGCTCCAGGTTTTCACCATCCTCATTCCTTCCTACAAAGTCCAATCCCTGAAGAGACTTTGCCACCAATATATTCAAAAAGCACCCATTATGAATCTTGATTTTGCCGGCAAAAAAGCCCTAGTGAGAGTTGACTTCAATGTGCCCTTAAATAGTGCCTATGAAATCACTGATGATACCCGTATCAAAGGAGCCCTTCCTACTATCCGTCAAATCTTGGATAATGGCGGTGCTGCCATTTTAATGTCCCACCTGGGGCGTCCGGGTAAGAAGCGAAAAGAAGATGGTTCAATCGACCGTGAACGTTTTACCTTGAATCATATCGTAGCACACCTCGCCGATGCTTTGGGGACCAGCGTTCATTTTTGTGATGAGACGGTAGGTGCTAAAGCGGAGCAAATGGCAGCTGATCTTCCTATGGGAGAAGTATTGGTGGTGGAGAATACCCGTTTCAATGATGGAGAGACTAAAGGAGATGCAAGTTTGGCTGAGGCTATGTCCAAGCTGGGGGATGTATATGTGAATGATGCCTTTGGAACGGCGCACCGTGCCCACGCCTCTACGACCACGGTAGCCCAGTTTTTCGGAGCTGGTGACAAATCTTTTGGTTTGTTGATGGAAAAGGAAATTACTAACGCTAACCGAGTGATCAATAACCCTGATCGGCCCGTTACCGCTATCATTGGTGGGGCTAAAGTATCAGACAAGATCTTATTGTTAGAAAAACTCATCGACTTCGTTGACAATCTGATTGTTGGTGGAGGGATGGCCTTTACTTTCCTCAAAGCGCAAGGCGGTGAAATTGGTAATTCACTAGTGGAAGACGATAAACTAGATTTAGCGGTAACGCTGATAGAAAAGGCCAAGACCAAGGGAGTGAATCTGCTGTTACCAGCAGACTCTCGCTTAGCTGACAAATTTGCGAATGATGCCCAACAGCAGATTACGGCCAGCAAGGCTATTCCCGCGGACTGGATGGGTTTAGATATCGGACCAGCGGCGATAGAAAGCTTCAAAGGAACGATCTTAAGTTCTAAAACGATCCTGTGGAATGGACCAATGGGTGTTTTTGAATTTGCCAACTATGCCATTGGCACCAAGAGCATAGCCGAGACCGTAGCCAAAGCCACTGCTGAAGGGGCCTTCTCTTTGGTCGGTGGCGGAGATTCTGTAGCCGCAGTGAATCAAATGGGCTTAGCAGAAAAAGTGAGTTACGTTTCGACCGGTGGAGGCGCCATGCTTGAATTCCTGGAGGGTAAGCAATTGCCTGGAATCGCAGCCATTGGCGGATAGTCAAATTTGAGTTGACACGCAGCATTAAAGAGGCGCGAAGACGAATTCCTATGGATGCTTCTCCGCGCCTCCTCTATTTTATCAACTGATCATTAGCCATCTTATACGGGCACTTTCCACCCATTATGGTAATTGGCTAAGATGAGTTTATTGGCTTCCGGATCTTTCTTGAATTCGCCCTTCTTGGCGTCCCAGTACACTTTTCTCCCGGTCTTATAGGCTATGTTCCCCATCTGAGCGTTAATCGCTGCTATACTTCCCGTTTCGATGCCACACTTCAAAGAACCAGGATCGTTATTAAGGATCGCATCAGCAAAATTGCGGGTATGATTATCCAAATAATTTCCTCGACGGTTTTGCTTGGGTACGGCCTCCATATCGTACTTATTGATCCCCGATTGATCATCACGGCTAGTTTCTGGAATCAGTTCCCAGCCTTGTCGATTAACCACCAGAGTTCCATTGTTACCTATAAATGCAATTCCCTCCGTACGACCATAATTACCATTGTCAATGCCAGTTGCGTGCTCCCATAGCATAGAGAAATTTTCATACTCAAAAACCGCTTGTAGCGTATCTGGAGTTTCCGAGGCATCGTCTGGATAGGCCAGCTTCCCGCCAGAGGCCATCACAGACTTTGGAGCGGTTGCATTCATGGCGTATAGGGCTATATCAATCTCATGTACCCCCCAATCCGTCATCAAGCCACCCGCATAATCCCAAAACCAACGAAAATTGAAGTGGAACCGATTAGGATTAAAGGCGCGTTTAGGCGCAGGCCCTAGCCACATATCGTAATCCACACCTGCCGGTGCACTTCCATCAGGCTTCACATCGACAGGCTTCATCCATCCTTGGTAAGCCCAGACCTTGACCAGGCGAATATTGCCCAATTTTCCCGAACGTACCCATTCAATGGCTTTTTCATAATGTCCTCCACTCCGTTGCCATTGTCCCACCTGGACCATTAATTTGGGATGTTTTTTTGCTGCTGCTAACATCAGGCGGCATTCCTGGATCGTATTGGCGATAGGCTTTTCTACATACACATGTTTACCTGCCTCTAAGGCATCAACGAACATTCGACAATGCCAATGATCTGGGGAGCCGATCACCACCGCATCAACATCTTTGTTGGCTAGCAGTTTCCGATAATCTTTATACAGTTTAGGTTTTTTCCCGCGCGCTTTCTCAACGTCAGCAGCCCTTCGGTCGAGCACAGATTGATCGACATCAGCTATTGCTACACAGTTAACGTGTGGCATCAGTAAGTGGGATCGCATATTAGACCATCCCATCCCATTACAACCAATCACCCCATAGTTAATCTGCTCATTGGGGCTGATCCAATGGGAGCGGTTTAGTGCCTCTAGAGGAAGTACACTGCTTAAGCTCAAAGCAGTACTTCCCAGGGCTGCTTGCCGCAAAAATTTCCTTCTGCTATTAGACATAGGTTTCCGTTTTGTTGTTGAATTTCGATTTTTCCTTTTGGACCGATGCCGTCTCCTGACAAAACATCGGAGTCAAAAATTAGCCATATTGGTTGGAACCGCCAAATATAGCCGGGAAATTCAAGCTCTACCCCATATCCAACACCTAGATAATTACAGCTTCATAATGCGGCCGAACGCTAGGCGCTGATCTGCAAGTTTCAGTCGGATGACGTACATTCCAGAGCGGAAATCGCCGATGTACAGATTTTTTGTGTCTTGTCCCGAAAAGGTTTTCATAGCTTTACCCTCTAGGGTAAATAGTGTTATACTTTCCAATTTTTCCGCTTCGGGAAGCTGGATACTAAAACTTTGGTCTATCGGATTAGGTGCTATTTGAAATTGTTTGATATCATCTTGTTCTTTAGTATTAAGGACAATAAAGTCACAGGGCAGATCTCCGATTGTATAGTCTATCTGTTCATTAGAAAAGCAGCGGAAATCAAACCTAGGCATGTCAGTGGCACAACGCCAATCTCCATTGTAAGGATAAAATAAATAGGCGAGCTCTCCGTCTTCCTCCTCCCAATTGGGAAAATCGATGGCAATCACCCCGATCCCCTCCAAGACGAGTGCTTCTGCCGACGATCCAAAAGGAAGATTCTCCATACGCCAGCGTTGAAAGCGGAATGTCTCCCCTTCCAGTTCCATCTCGCCAGTCTCCATTACAACATTAAGTAGAGGCGGAAAGTCATGGCAAAGCACATCTCCTACTTCCATGATGGGAAAGGCTAAAGTATCTCCCACCTCCAAACTGAAGTTGTACAATGGATAAAAAGTCTCCTCCAAATACACAAACAGGGTATCTCCATGCTCTCGAACGATACGCTCCTGCACCCAGTCGTTCACAGCGGGGTCGTCCGCCCAGTAGTTAATGGACCTTGTTTCAATTCTAATTACCTTGGCCACCTGGCCGTGCAGCGTCGTATCTCGATCATATTGAATTCGCTCGTAGCCTCTAAAAGCTACGAAACCTTCTAATTCATAATGCCAAACATCAGCTTCTTGGAACCAAGTTTGGGATTGTACAAGGCAAGGAAGGAATAACACCCAAAGGAGTATAGAGCGCTTTAATTCTTTCACGGGGCTAGGGTTTTCTGCGTTTTATTTTAAAGTTACTACAGCTTGGCCTAAATCCCCATCTTCAACTGTAAATATGCAATCCGGATTACACTATTTAATGGAGACAACTTAATGCAGATAGCCCTGATGAATGGAAGTTCACCAGGGCTATTTCATGATTCTTTAATCTTCACTACCTATAACTCGCGAATCCAAATGTTGCGGTAGCTTACCGGATCGCTATGGTCTTGCAACATGAGTGGTGCCTTCCCGTGTTTGCTATTTTTGGGCAATCCAATATACTCTGTTGTTCCTTTAATCTCTGTGTTGTTTTGGATCAATACTCCATTCTGCAAAACAGTGATCCTTGCTGAGGCCACTTTTACCCCATCTTCATTGAAGCGAGGAGCCGTGTAAATGATGTCATAGGTTTGCCATTCACCTGGTGGTCGACAGGCATTCACGAGTGGGATAGACTGCTTGTAGATACTCCCGGCCTGTCCATTAGAATAGGTGGTGTTTTCGTAACTATCTAAGACCTGCAGTTCGTAGCGCGATTGTAGAAATATGCCACTATTACCTCTCCCTTGGCCTTCCTTAACCACTTTGGCTGGCGTTCTCCATTCGATATGCAGTTGGCAGTCGCCAAAAGTCCTTTTGGTTTTGATTCCCCCAGCTCCTTTCACCACAGTCATAAAGCCATCTCCCATTTCCCATTTTACAGCTGATCCATCACCATGCGTCCATTCACCAGTACTTTTCCCATCAAAAAGCACAATCGCATCAGATGGGGCCGTATTTGTCGCACTACCCGGACTTACGACCCGAGGAACGGGTTTCCATACTTCAGTGGCCACCGGATCTTTAATTTGGGCTTGCATACTGATGGCAAATAGAAAACAAGTCGCTAACAAAAGTTTCGTTTTGTTCATATTCTATACATTTTGATTGATGATATTAAAGTCCAATTCAATAACCAGTATCACTAGGTTGGCTGGGGCAAACACAAATTGTAAACTTTGGTTGGTAGGGCTAAGATAGGCATACCTTCTCCATAGGGATTAGGAGGGAGCACAGTACTATTTTCTGTAATTAGTTAACTTTCTTCTGTCTCCGGTTTGGCTGGCAGTAAAACAACTGAGTCACCAAGACGAACTCGACCGGCAACGATCACCCGGGCATTAATTCCCCCGTGGCCACGCATGGCATTATAGCCCCCTTCTCCAAGGTTTTCTTCCATCCTTGAACAGGGATAGCAAAGTCCGGTTGTCTCCAAAACGGCTTCTCCTATTTGAAACCGCTGGTCTTGTAGTGCTTGTAGATTGATACCAGAGATCACGATATTCCGACGCGTCAAAGCGGGATCGATCTGGTCCTTGGAGAGCAAAGTTGCTACCGCTTGTAAATGTTCATGCTGTATTAGAGTCACCTGTCTCTTCTTGCTACGTCCTGTATAATGATCCCCGACTAAGCCTTCTTCAACAGACACTTCCACTTCATCCACTTGCTCCATGGCCATACGCTTCCCCGGACGTATTCCAATCCAAGAAACCGTACCGGTTTGCGGTAAGGTGTTGATCAAATCCTTAATAGTTATTGTTCTAGCCATTTCGTTCTGTTTACTTTAAAGATCTTAAAACCCGGGCACCTATTAGTTGAGAAAGCTAAAATAATTTTTCTTCTACAATTTCTCTCCACATTTATAAAATTAGATCTGAAAGTGACTGACAAAGCACAATCAGATTCCATTCCATGCCAGGACTTCAGGCGGTAAACGAGGGCATTTGTTACTAAATTGTAGAATAAATCAAAAATCCTTATTATATTTGTTCTACAATTTAGTAACAAAAGATGAAAGAAACGAAACTTGGTGAATTTGAAGAAGTGCTCCTGCTCCTTGTGGGCATACTCAAGGATGAGGCCTATGCCTTCAAACTAGCGGAGGAATTTGAATCTCAAACCGGTCGTTCGATTTCCATCGGAGCTATCCATTCCACCTTAAGTAGGTTAGAAAAAAAGGGATTCCTGGCATCTGAAATGAGTGCCCCCTCTCCTACCCGGGGCGGCCGACGCAAACGCGTGTATTCCATTACCGCGCTAGGCGACCGAGTGTTAGCCCAGTCTAAAGCTTTTAAACAAGCACTTTGGGATCAATATCCACCCCTCTCCACCGGAAACTTGGGTTTTAATCTTTCCATATGAACATCAATCAAGATCATCCTCCGAAGTGGGCCCATAGCTTCCTTCTTTGGTTTCTGAAAGATGAGCTGATAGAGGAAGTGGAAGGAGATCTCTTGGAAAAGTTTGAACGGCAAGTCGAAATGACTTCGCTTCGTCGGGCAAAACTCCACTATTGGTATCAAGTATTTAATTACCTCCGGCCGTTTGCGGTCCGAGGCAATTGGTTTTCTCAATTTATATCCTACGCTATGTTACAAAACTATTTAAAAGTGGCCTGGCGCAATCTACTGCGCCACAAAATGTACACCTTTATCAAGATTGGAGGTTTTGCCTTAGGTATTGCAGCCTGTCTGCTCATTGCCTTATTCATTCAGGATGAGTTGGGCTACGACGATCACTATGAGGAAGGAGATCGTGTGTATCGCTTGATCAATCGTGATGATAGCCAAGGGGAGATCATGAAATGGACTGCGTTTCAAGCGCCGATTGCTGAGGTCCTGACCAAGGACTATCCAGAGATTGAAAAGGTAGCCCGGCTTATTCCCTATAATTGGTTCAATGCAGGTAGTAACCAATTTCGCCCCCTTTCAGCCGAGGAAAATAATCACGAGACGACCTTTGCTTATGCAGATCCAGAATTGTTGGATATCCTAGAGATTCCAATGGTGTACGGTTCTGCTGAAAATGCTCTTTCCGAACCCAATCACATCGTAATTTCTCAGAAAATCGCTGACAAGTATTTTCCAGGACAGGACCCTGTAGGTGAGACTGTGATCTTGAATGAAGAACTGGATCGCCCTTTCAAAGTGGGTGGAGTGATGGAGGATTTCCGGGCTGATATGCACCTTAAACATGATTTCCTGATCACACTTGAAGCAGTAGAGTTCTGGCCAGGAGAACAAGCGAGTTGGTGCTGCAGTAATTACAATACCTACCTGCTTTTGAAGCCAGGTGCATCACCAAAGGAGCTTGAGCAAAAGCTATTGGCTGTTCGAGATAACTACATGGTTCCATTCTTTAAGGCTCAAAACAATCAAGGAGCCGACGAAATCGCCATGCATCACAGCTTTCAGCTACAGCCCATTCAGGACATCCACTTGCATTCCAAAGGAATAGGAGACTACTATCGGCATAGTGACATCAGCATTGTGTGGCTATTTGGTGGAATTGCCATGCTTATCCTCCTCTTGGCGGTAATCAATTTTATCAATCTCTCCACCGCCAAATCGGCCAATCGAGCAAAGGAAGTTGGCTTAAGAAAAGTTGTAGGTTCTTTTCGGATTAATTTGATTCGTCAATTCTTGACAGAATCTATTTTATTTAGTCTTTTGGCTTTCCTACTGGGATTAGTACTCGCCAGTGCGGCTTTACCCTTTTTCAATTCAATAGCCGGGAAAAGCCTAGTACTCCCTTGGGTAGATTGGAGATTTTATCCAATCCTGATTGGGTCCCTCCTGTTCATCGGTCTCTTAGCAGGTCTATATCCTTCCATGTACCTATCTGGATTCAAGCCGATCCAAGTTTTGAAGGGAAGTTTGAGTCAGGGGAGTAAGAACAAGCAATTGCAAGGGACTTTGGTCGTTTTTCAATTTAGCATTTCCGTGATCCTAATCATTAGTGCTTTTGTTGTCTCTCGTCAGATGAACTTTATCTTGAACAAAGAATTGGGCTACGAAAAGGAACAGGTCATGGTGCTACATGGAGTCAATACGCTCGGAGAACAACTGCCTACCTTCAAAGAACAATTACTCCAACTTAGCGCTGTGCAAAACGCGACGGCCAGTAATTACTTACCGGTATCGGATGCGAAGCGGGACCAAAACGAATTTTGGAAGGAAGGAAAGGAGCAAGAAGAACTTGGCTTTGGCGCCCAAATATGGGTAGTCGATGAGGATTATATTCCCACTTTAGACATACAAATAGCGGAAGGGCGTAACTTCTCTAGGGATATTGCCGGTGATTCTACGGCTATAATTATAAACCAGCAGATGGCCAAGAAATTAGGATTTGATGATCCACTAGGTAAAAGAGTAACCAATGGCTTTAGGCCGCCCTTTACCATCATCGGCGTCATGAAAGACTTTCATTTTGAATCCATGAAAGGGCGCATCACTCCTTTGTGCCTGGAATTGGGCCAAGATGTACCTGCTAGCCTATCCGTGAAGCTAGAAGCAGCGCAAGTCGGCACCGCCATCACCGAATTGTCCAGCGTTTGGGAGGCCTTTCTACCCAACCAACCCATCCGATACACCTTCCTAGATGAACGTTTTGCCAAGATGTACGAAGGAGTCGAAAGAACCAGAAAAATATTTACTGGTTTTTCCCTTTTGGCTATTGTAATTGCCTGCTTAGGGCTTTTTGCTCTATCCTCTTTCATGGTGGAACAGCGGAAAAAAGAAGTAAGTATTAGAAAAGTATTAGGCGCTTCCACCGCTAGTCTCTTTCAGCTTCTGACGCGATATTTTTTACAACTGGTTTGCATTGCCTTTATCATCGCGATGCCGATCGGTTGGTACCTTATGCACAAGTGGCTGGAAGATTATACCTACCCAGTCGATATCTCCTGGGATATATTCTTGATTGCCGGAGGAGCCACACTCTTAATCGCCATTCTAACTATCAGTTTTGAGTCGCTCAAAGCAGCTATCAATCCACCGATTGATAATTTACGATCTGAATAAATGGTCGTCTTTGAGGATGTCTAAGCCTGGGTTTAGCTTATCCACAGCAGATGAATAAGACCGTTAGCGAAGAAAAAATAGACAGCCGAGAGCAATTATAATTCTATTGATTGTCATCCTGTTCCATACTGAAGCAAAGCGGTTTTCCCAGCGTCACAGGTGTGAAACTCTGGGAAACACGCCTTGCGATATGCCTAAGTTATTGGAAAGGGTTCACATCAGCGGTTGGCCCATAAACGGATGGTATTTTGCAATTCAATGCTCGTAGATAGCTAGTTAACTCGCCTCTATGATGGTACCAATGATTGAAAACAAAGGCCCTCACAAAAGAAGCACATGGCATATTGGCAATCAAGCCTTGGCCGTTCATCAGTTTCCAATCCTTCTCGAGCCAGGAATCGGACGGGTTTGACAAAATTTGCTTAGCACTAGAAATGCTTTTTGCAAAAGCAGTCAAGATCATCTCTTTGGAATTTGCCTCTGGGTGCTGGACGATTACTTCTACCTGTACTTGGGTATCAACAGCAAATCCAAGGTTTCTTCCTGGGATGGTAGCCACATGTAGCGCTAGTTGCCCCAAAGTCATAGCTTTTTCATGAGGTTGCCAATTTAAGCGATCCTCCGGGATAACATCTAGTAGATTTTGAGTGGAGAGGCACTCTTGTTCGAATTCAGACAGTAAGCTGCTGGTCATCATCATTACAGTATTATAGTTTAGATAAATTAATACTGCAATTTGTACCTAAGCTTGTAGAGAAAACGGTATCAAATGATACACAAAGAAAAATATTTGGCAGTGTCGGACTAGAGTAACTCAATGGCACCTCTATGCAGTTTGACTTTGTTCTGCAGTTCGAATTGCTTCAGAATACGGGAAATAACCACTCTAGTGGTACCTAATTCCTTGGCTAATTGAAGGTGAGAAATTTCGATAAGTCTGGTATTTTCTTTTAGCCGCCGCTTGTTTAGGTACTCTGCTATTCTATGGTCTATATGCTCAAAAGCTACACTTTCAAAGGCATCCAACAGTTCATCATACCTTTTACGAAAGGTCTTGATTACAAAATTATTCCAAGAGACATACTGCCGTTGCCACTCAGCGATGTATTGGACTGGGATCGCCAAAAATGTGGTGGGTACGGTGGTAATGGCCTCAATTGCACTGGAACGATTGTAAAAGCAGGCTGATAGCGACATCATACAGGTCTGACTTGGCTCCACGTAATACAAAAGGATTTCCCGATCTAATCGTGTTTGAAATACCCGGATAGCTCCTTCCAAAACTATGGGTAAAATCTTGACATATTCTCCTTCTCGAACTACCTGCTTTCCTGCCTCAGAGACAACGAGGTGCCCCTTGTCAAGGATGGCCTGCTGTAAGGCAGGCTCCGTAATAAAGGATAGTGTTCGAAAAATTTCTTTATCCGTCATACGATAATCAACAATACTTACTGGGTTCCAGTTTCTTGTTCAAACAATGTGCTTCTATACTTATTGTACAGAAAGGATATCAACAAGAGTAAACTACCTAAAGCCAAGAAGATGATCGTTTTAGGCAAAGTCGGTAGATGAGCAATATCGTAGAAAAACAATTTTAATAAGGTAATGCCGAAAAGCCCAATGGCTCCAATTCTTAGGTATGCCTTGTTTCGCCATATCCCCAATACGATCAGGAATAAAGCATACAGTCCCCAAAGGATACTTAAACCCAGTTTATAAGATTCTCCAAGTTGGAAGCTAGTCCCCCAGTTGAGCCATTCGTTGCTCAATATCAGTAAGACTACCAAATGCAAGGAAATATCATAGATTTTACCCCAGCGATTTTTCATTTCCCACACCTCTATACTGCGATAGGCCTGATATAAGAGCCCTCCTACTAGTCCTAGGACAATATAACGTACCCAAAAGTACACTAGTGGTTTATCCGGATATTCATGGTAGGTTTCGCGCAGATCTGTTAACACCTGCAAGCCACCAATTAGAAAGAATAAAACAAGTAAACTCTTTAGCACTAAATTAACCCATGCCAAGGCTCTCGCTTTCACCAGATAGTCGTTGACTAAGGCCAGTACAGTGAGGAAAAATAGGGTGTATGCTAATCGCCAACTAATCGCTAAATTTTGATACGCTTGTATCGTTTGTCGCTCTCCTTCTGCCGCCTTCAATAGTTTGATCTTTTCACTCCAATACTGTGCTATTTCTTGTCCAAACAAACTGTAAATAGAAACAATTAAAAAAGCAGGTAGAACATAATTTCCCCAGCTTGCCCAAATGGTATTGGGCTTAAAAAAGGAAGTCACCTTCCGGCTTTTTAACCATTGGACTGTTCCATATACCGCAATGGCTATACAGCTTGTAAAGAACCCAAGATTGAAGATGGGGTTAAAGGTCTCCGTCTCATCAAAGGCGGACGTCCAATAGGCATCTCCCCAATCTTGTAGCAAACTCAAAAAAGATAAGGTAAGAATGGGATAGGCTATCTTTTCGTACAATTTTTCCGATCGCAATCGCCCAATAACAAAGAGTAAAGCGCCTTCGATCAGCCACAACAATGTTACCCAGTTCCCATCCAACTGAATTGGGATCGCCAAGGTGAAGAAAAGCACCACCAAGCCAATCACCAGCAGAAGTACATTCTTATCTGCTTTGTCATTCACATAAATCAGTGCTCCGACAATTAAGTGAATAATGCCATTCAATATCGCAAACAGCCCCAGCATGGAATCAAGCTGAGGATGCCCTGACCATAAACCATAACCGATGCCGAAAAAGACGAAGGAGTTACTCAACAACAGAAATACATCTAGCAGCTGATACTTTTCCGCCCGTAGGAGCTTGTAGGCCAAAAAGGTTAAATAGAACAGTCCAAAAAAGATCAGCGTGAAACTAAAAGCTAGCGTGAAATCCTCTACACCATCATACCCAAACGCAATCCATGCTAACAAAAACAACCAACTCAGTGCAAAGGCAGAAACATACAATAACTTCCAATATTGCCGAAAGGCCACAAAGAGAATTCCCACATTGATGATGGCCATGTAGGTAAAGAAGGTTCTCATATCATCAGATCCATCACTGAGCAGGAATGGAATGGCATAGGCACCCACCTGCCCGATCAATGCGATGATTTGCTCTTTGTAGTATACCGCAGCGGCTACTGTCATTCCCGTCACCGCTACCATTGCACCAAATGCTAGAAGGTCTGGCAAAAATTCATAGAAACTATGACTGATATAAGTCATAAAATAGAAGATCGCCATCGCACCACTCAGTAAAACGGCACTATAGGTATGATACTTTGCTTGCAAACGGATGGCCAGTCCCAATAGCACACCGCCAATCAGGTAACCTAGGATAACGCGGACGACGGGGCTAATCAAGTCATTGTCGATGGCAAACTTTGCCCCGATTCCTACTCCGATAATGATAATTGCAATTCCTAGCTTACTGAAAAGGTTTTCCCCTATGTATTTTTCCAGTCCTCCCGTTTCCTTAGTCACCTTGGGCAGGTGCATCTTGGGTTCCTTGCGGGGAGGAACGCTGGCTGATAAGTTCTTTACCGAGGGACTTTGAATAGGCAAGGGCGAGGGTTCCTCTAAGGCTTCCGGAGGCTCGGGATAAGCCGTTTTAGCTTTTAGCTTATTCAGTTCGTGCTTAATGGCGTCGATTTCTCTGCCGAATCTTTCCTGCTGCTGATCTAGATACTGAAGACGAGCGAAGAGTTTTTCTATCTTCTTATGATCTTCATTCATATGGTTTTTGTTGGTGTCCGGCCACAAAGGTAGGCGTTTCGACCACGGAAGGCAATAGTTCTTGAGTGGATGCGGCAATTGCTGTAGTCAATGTTCCCTTTGCCCCGTTTTTTGGAAATGCTCTGCTTCCGGCTACTCCTTATCAGTAGGCAACTTGAAATAGGGGTTGTATATCAAACCGACGATATTACCCCAAGGATCCTTGACGGTACCCACCATCAACTCCCCTCCCACATTGTGGGGTTCCTCGTGTACCCTTGCTCCAACTTTCAATAGCGCGGCATACCTCTCATGAATATCTTCTACCCCCCAGTATGTTAATACCGTATCTGCCTTGGCAGTAATAGGCTCTTCCTCCGGCAATAAACCCAGTTCATATCCGCCGATGTTAAAACCTACGTAAAAGGGTTCATCGAAATAGGGTTGAGTTGAAAAAGCTTTGGTGTACCATTCTTTGGCTTCTGACAGATCTCCCACTTTGTAGATGCAGGTACGTAGCCCGAGGATAGGATTAGACATAGATGATGGTTTTCAATCCAAACAATATTCAGCTGTAAGATAACATAAATTCATATTCACACCACTGAACATCTAGAAGACAGAAGCGAGTATCGATAGACATATAGGTTCGCCATCAAGCAAGGGGTAAGGCTTCTCGTAGGGAAGCGGTCTGGTCTCTTACCGCTGATTTCTGGTAGTAGGTTTCCTATTGCCAAACTTAGAATTCACCAACTTAACTATGCTGTTTTTCGTGATCTAGCAACCACTTTTTTCGGCCCATCCCTCCACCATATCCCACCAATTCTCCATTACTGCCGAGCACCCGGTGACAAGGGATTAGGATGGCGATCTTATTCAGTCCATTCGCTCGTCCAACGGCACGAATAGCCTTAGGCTTGCCCAGTCTCTCGGCCTGTTCCTTATACGTCCGAGTGGTACCATAAGGAATGCCTTGCAGTAGTGTCCAGACGGATTGAGAAAAAGCTGACCCTGGCGTATGCAAGGGGACGGTGAATGCCTTTCGCTGCCCTGCGAAGTATTCAGCAAGTTCTGCTTGAAGCTGCTTAAGATGATCGTTCTCTCCGGGCAGGATAACGGCATTTAAGCGCTTCTTCAGGTCTTTGAATTCCGTTTCCAGCATAGGTCGGTCCGTAAACTCGGTGAGGCAAACGCCAGAAGAAGTAGCCCCAGCAAACATCGGTCCGATGGGTGTGGTAAAGCGAATGAGGTGAATCACGCTTTTCCCTTTTTCCTGAGAAGGAGCGTGATCGAAGGTTGACTTAAAGGAGTCATTGAAGCCACTTAGTGATTCAAAACCAATGTCATAGGCCGTATGGGTAATGGACTCCCCATTACTAATCTTAGTAAAGGCTCCATTGATTCGATACAAGCGCTGGTAAGCTTGAAAAGTCATATTGTGGTGTTTCTTAAACCAGCGCCGGATTTGGCTAGGCTCCACTCCACGTTGACGCAGGTCCCAATCTTTCAAGCGTTGGTAAGGATTAGCTTCCAGTTCATCTAAGATCTGCTGAATGTAGGCAGGCGTAGCTCCGACCTCCTCCTGAGGTCGACAAACCTTACAGGGTCGATAGCCATTAATGATAGCCTCATGAGTCGTATCATAAAAGAGGACATTCTTCGCTTTGGGCGTACGAGCTGTGCAGCCCGGTCGACAGAATATTCCAGTGGTCTTTACGGCAACATAAAATAGGCCTGCATAGGTGGTATCCCGCAGAACGATTACCTTGTATTTTTCTTCAAAACTTAGCTGTAGCGCCATAAGTCTATTTTTTGGCCGGAAAATTAATTGGCTTTACTCAACATCGCTACCGAAAAATGAACATGGATATTTTTAGGCATATGTTTGCCTCAATCTTCCTCTAGCACAATTTCCTTAACCCTTCCGACAATACCGCTTTCCAAGCGAACTTTAATACCATGTGGATGCGTGCGGGAATTGGTTAAGATACGAGCCACAATACCGGTCGTCAGCACACCGGTCCGTTGATGATGCTTTTGCACTATTTTTACCATTTGACCGACTGAGATATCTTTTCTATTTCTTCCGTCTGGCATAGTATTATTTTTCTTTGCCGCGAAGGTATCATCTTTCTTGCAAATAGAAAGGCGTGACTGAAGAATCTCCAATCACGCCTGCAACAGTTATCGTATCACTGATTCAAACTACCAAATCACCCTATCCCAATCTTTTTGCAATTCCTTTCGGAATCGCTCTGTCCATTCATCTGAGAGTTCGTCAGCTAATTTCTGGTAAAAAGGAGAAGCTACAGGAAAATCGGCTCCTTCCACTCCAAGGTACTTCACGGCAGATCGTATCGTCTCTTCGTAAGACTGAACGAAATCCTCATAGACTATCGTGAGCGCTTTAGCCCCTGCCTGATTCAGCATATCCTGTATCCGAGCTTCTCTCAGGCTAGTCTCAAATAAGAGGTGTCGAATCGCTGCAAAATCGTAGCGATCTCGGATATCTTCCGGGCGGTAAGTGCGGTCTACCCCCTGTGGTCGATGCCAGGTTTCACTAACGATCGCTTTCCACCAACTTACGGCTTGCCGAATCTTGTTCCGGCGTGTCAGGAAGATATGCTTCTGGTTGGGCATTACATTTTGCCATACCTCGAAGTGCTTGGCCGTGGTTGGATTCCGTAAGCCTGGCACTTTCCGTAGTTCCTCGATCAAAGGATCATCTTCCTTCCTAGGGGCATTGACCTTAACTCCAAATATACCATTAGGTGTGGTCCCTTGCCGCCAAAGTTCTTGGCGAAAGGACTCATGGTTTTTAACCTTATAATGAGAAAGTAGATTTCCAGGGTCCTGGAAGTTGAAGTATTCTTCTGGCTTGCCTGCCAGGCCTGTAGATTTTAGACCTTCACAAAAGAGGCTACTGCCATTTCTCTGGCTAAACCAGATCGTATAACACAATTTCGGTTCCATTTCTAATCTTTAAAAGTTAATCCATGCTCAGGAACGTCAGCGCAACTTCCGTAATCAGCATTAATGCAGAAAAGCACAGGAATTGCCTGAAGGGTTGGAAAGCCAAGAAAGTTTCCCAAGCAATTGGAATAAATAGATGACAGGTGTAGGGAGCCTACACCAACTGGATCGGATAGCTAACTATCCATAGCAATTACAGCAGGAAAGGAATTAACTCCAGCTCACTGTATGATTAGAAATGATTAAAAATTGCATGATTGGTTGGTAATTTGACTGTCCAACCGTATTGGAGAGAGAATAGTTCCAAAGGTGTGCAGATAAATCACTTTTACATCAATTTATCTGCACAAACCTCCGTTTTACTCGACTACGGCTACCTCTTTAAAAGGTCGTTCATACTCGAAAATATACTTTTTGTCATTTTGCATTAAGGTACAAAATAGGGCGGTACAATCGTACGTAACCTGGAAGGGCCGGTTGATATCAAAGCTTTCATCCGTCACTCGGAAAACATAATCGAAGATCTGCTTCTTTTTCGCTGTGATTTTGCGAATCCGAAACTCCTTCTCTCCACTTAGTCCCTCTGGTTTTTCTACTACAAACCAAGCTCCCTTGGTCAAACCACCAAGCCATTGTGCAGTTGGGTAATCCTGCAATCCCTCTTCAGGCTCATCGAAGGCTCCGTTGGCTGAGGTGAATTTGATGTTGTGTTCATTTGGGGCATTGGTAAAGAAATATTTGTACATCAACTGAACCAAGTTCCGCTTTTCAGGAGTCATGTCCCCATTCCAAATCCGGTACACTTCACCACTAGAAGCACCGTATATTACGCTTCCCAATGGACAGGGTGTAGGTTCAGGAGTAATTCGTAAACGTCGCTGCGTTTTGGAGTCTACATTCCCCTCTAAAAGAGCTGAGCGCACAAAACGAGCACAATTCGTATGCTCTTTACCAAAGGCGTTGTACACCACACTCCCTCTTCTCTCCATCATATGGATATACTCCATAACCTGCTCATAATTGATGGTAGAATTGAAGGAGGCATACATCGCACCAATAGACTGAACTATATCTCTATTGCTATCGAAATAACGGATAATCTCTTCTTGATTCGTGAGGTTACCTTCCGCATCAAATTTCCCTTTGATGGTAATCTTAACGTCCGGATCCGTATTCTTGGTTCTCAATCGGGCCAAGCCTTTAGGGGCCGTGTACCGACCTAAGTCAGCATACTCTATCTCTCCCGTATCTTTGTGGATAATAGCCATTGCTGCATGGCCGCCGGGCACGAGCCCTTGTTTAATTATACCGAGTTTTTCACACACCCAAATGTGCCATCCGCCATCAGGGCAAGTGTAAAAGTCCGGGAATGCCATGATGATCGCATGGGCGTTTGCTTCAACGTGATTCATCTTTCTCTTTTTTCTATTAGGTCCTGTCTTATTACAAGAGCTTCAGAAGCTTCCTGTAGCCCTCATTACATGGCTGAAAATAACGGGTATCCGTCAAAAAACCATCATTATTGAAGAAGTAATTTTACATTCTGGCTTTTTCTATCCGAGCAGTAAGATCTCATTTACCCCTTCTCAAGTCTTTTTGCTTCGATGTAAAAATCAGAATCCACCAAGATGGAGTCACCTTCTCCCTCCCCAAGCAAATGGGTCGTCCAAGTGGTACGAGGCATCAGCCATCGGTATTGTTCTCCAATCTTAACTTTAATCGGCATGGCAAATTCTTTTAGACAATTAGTCCAACGGTACTTCAACTTGCTTTCCTCCACTTTATACTCTAGCACTGGTATGTCTGTGGTCCTCAGGTATTGATCGAAGAAAACCTTGAGCTCTAAACCCAGTTTTTCTGCTAAATAGTCTTCTATCTGTTGAGTCGATACCGTCTGATGATAGAAGGTCTTATTCAATCCGCGCAGGGCCTGACGCCATTTGCCATCATTGTTGACCCATTGGCGGAGGGTGTGAAGCATATTGGCTCCTTTGCTGTACATGTCTCCAGATCCGCTATGATTAACCCCATACGATCCAATGATGGGGCGATCATTGCGAATATTTTGCCGGGTGCCTACGACATATTCTGCACCCGCTTCCTTTCCGTAATGAAAATCTACGAAAAGGCCTTCTGAGTAAGCCGTAAAACTTTCATGTATCCACATGTCCGCAATGTCCTTGTAGGTGATGCTATTGGCAAACCACTCATGCCCTGCCTCATGTATGATGATAAAATCGAACTTAAACCCCCATCCCGTTCCACTAACATCTCTCCCCCCGTATCCATTTTCAAAGCCATTACCATAGGTAACGGAGCTCTGATGCTCCATTCCTGGGTACGGCACTTCTACTAGTTTAAACCCATCCTCATAAAAGGGATAGGGACCAAACCAGTGCTCAAAAGCCTCCAACATACGCCCAACATCCTTAAATTGTTCTTGGGCTTTTTCCAGGTTATAGGGCAATACAAAATAATCACAATCTAAGGTCCCGTTCACTCCCTCATATTGCTCTGAGAACTGCACATAATCTGATACATTGAGATTGATTACATAATTGCTGATGGGATTCGAAACAAACCAGTGAAAGGTCTTTGAACCGTCCTCATGTTCATCCGTAGCACGTAAGCGACCATTTGATACATCCATTAGTCCTTCCGGCACCTTTACACTGATCAACATACTATCCACCTCATCATACATATGATCCTTGCAGGGCCACCAAAGGGAAGCCCCATCTCCTTGGCAGGTGGTTGTTACAATATCTTTGCCGTTGAGATCTTTTTGCCAGGTTAAGCCTCCGTCCCAAGGTGGTCGTTTACTCACTTTAGGTTTTCCTTGAAAGTATATATCCAGTTCATGTACACTCGATACTTCCAAGCCCGCTGGTAAGTCAATAAAATGGGCATTCCCTTCCTTAATTACCTTAACTTCCTTTTCTTGAAACATCACCTTGTCGATCTCCATCGGCGGCTGCAGATCAATTTGCACCTTATTCCCCGCTTCCAAGACCTTGAATTGCATCGTGTTAATTCCCTGCAAAGAACTATCTGATGGATTTACTTCAACTTGTAAATGATAATAGGTCAGATCCCACCAGCTTCGCTCTGGGGTGATGGTGCCTCGGAGTGTATCTTGGCGGGTGAAGGTGTTTTGTGCAGAAAGGAAAATGGGTGCGACTAGCAAGAGTAACAACAAATACTTAGTGTTCATTCTATCTATTTTGGTTACTGTGTGGTATCAAGTTCAAAAGAATTAATTCAGTCCTTGGCTAGCGGAAGATCAACGATAAGCAAATCTCGGTCTCGATCTAATCCTTTCTTAAGCACTTTCCCTTCCGCATCAACTATTAGACTTTGCCCTCCGTAGACCAAGCCTCGCCACGGTCCCTGGCTGATCTCGCCCACCAAGTCCGTTCCAAGCACAGGACATCCAATGGCTTTGGCAGTAGAGGTCACCGTTTTTTCCAATTCTAAGCCGTGTCCTGGCCAGTCCTCAACTTCTTTGGCCCAACCATAGGGAATCAAGAGTAGGTCTGGTGCTAGATCGGTCATTTCTTGTTTCACTTCTTCCACAAATGAATCTGCACAGATCATCACACCTATTTTGCCAAATTCGGTTTCCACCACTTGTACGCCCTTACCTGGTGTATAGGGTGGATCCATGAGCTCTGTCAGAATATTCACCTTTCTATGTTTTAATAAGATCTCGCCATTAGGGTCAAGTAAAATCGCCGAATCATAGAGTTGATCACCATCCTTCTCCCCTAATCCAATCGCCATGTACATCTGATACTTGCGGGCCAAGGCGGCCAAGGTGTCGCTGTCGGCCCCCGGAATGGGTTGAGATTGCTGATGCGCATCTGGATTGACCCAGCCCATTAAGGCCATTTCTGGAAAGCAGATGATATCCACTTCTGCTGCTTTGGCTTCTTTCATGGCATTTTCTATGCGCACTAGATTACCTGGCTTATCTCCATCCAGGCAAAATATTTGGGCGGCGGCTACGCGGACTGTAGTTGGGTTGGATTTGTCTGTTGTCATCTCCTCATCATTGCATGCGATAACTAATAGAAGCAAGAATACATAAAGGGTTGAAAACTTCATGTCCAAAAATAGTATTTTCTTGTTCAATCCTATCAAGTAGGTGCACCGGGGAGGCGGAGACAGGGTATTGTTTCTAGTTTCGGTAAGTTTTCGGCAAGTGGGTGAGGTAATGCGCGTGAGCTGGATGGAGGGGTGCGGCAAAGCCGCAGACAGCGACGAAGGAACTGGCCGAGCGAATAGCGAGCCCCATAATACAGCGACCCCGACTGTAAGGAGGGGGCACGCCCATATCTTTTTCCGATTTCACGTCCTACCGGAACCCCTTCTTCCACTTTTGGGCGATCTGTACAGCTGTCTCCAGCATCTTCGGGGACCAGTGCTCTACCTGCCAGGCAGACTTAGCCAGGCGGGATTCCAATAGTGCTGATTGTGCTTCGGCGAGGCTTTGGGATTCCTCTAGGATATAGGACAGTACCTCTTGATCCTTTTGCAAGTCTAGGGATTGTGCCGGGCGAGAGGCCGGTAAGCTCTTAGGGGCTTTGAAATGATGCTGCACAAGCTCCGTATTCGTTTGATTAAAAGAAGCTACGATTTGGCGCATCCGGTTAAAATCTGATCGAAACTGCTCTTGCTGTGCGGCCGTATCTAAGCCAAGTCCTAGCTGCTCTAGCACCACATACTTGAGGTTAGGCAAAATGGGAAGTGCTTTCGACAGTAAGTCGAACACCGCTTCTGGAACTCTATCATCGTGGGTATCTCGGCGAATCGGCTGGTCAGGGGCATTCTTTGTAGCTTCCCAGCTCCCTCCGGAAATGTGTATTTCTCGAACCCGCTGTAAGGGATAGGCTTGAATCAAATTCTCAAAAGTCAATTGAAAATTATACAGCTGGCAATATAGATTGTGGAGATCCAGAATCAGGAAACCGTTCACAGGCGTCAGTAAGCGATCTAGAAAATCCCCCTGTCGCCAGACTTCCTCGGGCGTATAGGCAAAAGCCAGGTTTTCCAAGCCGACCGGGCACTGTGCAGCTTGCTGAATTCTTCTTAGTCGATCCTGGCCAATCGCCAAAGTGGTGGGCGTGTAAGGAACGCTAAGTGGCGCGCCGGTATGAAAATCTGCACCAGTCATAAAGCCAAAGTGTTCGGTCACATGATCAAAGGGATATTTCCTAGCTAGCTCTTCCAACTCGAATAGCCATTGCTCCTGTTTGGCTGACCATTTTCCCGCAAATATGGAAAAATACACACCGTGGCCCACCAATCGGCCAGCATCTGCGAAGGTATGCAGCAAGGATTCAAACCAAAGTGGGATTTCCGGCTGTTGATACAAGGAATCGAATGCCCACTCCATGGCTTGCACCTCCGCTCCTTGAAACAATGGCAAAGCCGCTGTCAGGATATTTCGATCCAAATTACAGGCAATGGATGAGAGAATTTCGGGCATGGCTAACTTATTGTAATCTTGAGATACCTAGACATAAAAAGAAGAGAGCTGCTGACCTACATCGATTTTGGCGCCAGCAGCTTCCTAGTATGCTAATCACAATTAAAAGCATTTTTTTGGGTTCTTCGATAAATCTCGTGTTTCGAGACACTCAAAATTGAAATGCAACGCTTCACTGATCGTAAACATCAGTGGCGCATTTTCATCTCATTTTATGATTGCCCACGAGATCTGTCAAAGAAGGGTATTTTTGGCTAGCCCATCCCGCAGCCCGGACAATTGTCCCAGTTATGTGTGTTCCCATCATTTTCTGATCGGTGATCCACCTCACAACCCTCTTCACAAGTCGTTAGATGGGTATCACTGGTGCTATCGGCCATACTACAGGAGGTCGCCGCTCCGAGTGCTAAGCCAACGACCATGGCTTGCAAAAGTGTTTTTTCAATTTTCATGCTTTATATCTTTTAGTTGTATAGGGGAAGACGGAGGTTTGAAGAGTTGAGGTTGGGTTGGGGTTCTAAATTTTGTGGATTCCTTAGGGGTTTCTGGAGCAAAGAAGTATGGTCTATTACTCAAGAGGTATATTCAGTTTTCTGATTGGTGAGTTAATTTCTGGAATCCATTTCGAGCAGGTGCTAGGCTTCTCGGAACGTTGCAGAACGAGGTGTTCGCTGACGCTTCACTGTCTCTACAAGATGTATCTCTGAATCAAAGCTATTGAATTCTATGGTTGGCATTATATAGAAAACTTCCAGTTTAGGAATATACAGAATAGCGTAGTCGAAATCTTCATACCGATAGTTGGCCCTAAGCATTTTCCTGCGATCAGTACGGGTCCTCCGGTTATCAAGAACCTAATTTTCCTTTTTTTCATCCCATCAAGCACACTTCACCTGAATCTTTAGCAGGCGAGCTTGTACATCCAGTATTAGATCGTAAGGAAGGTAATCTCCGATAGGCGTTGAGACTCCATAAGCACGTGTAAGAGCTGCCAATCTTACCGCTTGTTCAGCAATCACGCCTTTTTATTTTGTACACATAAGAGCGCATAAAGGGTGGACTAAAACACAAAAAGCCGGTCAAAATTGACCGGCTTTTTTCTTTGTAGCGGAGGCAGGACTTGAACCTACGACCTTCGGGTTATGAGCCCGACGAGCTACCAACTGCTCCACTCCGCGTTATTGGACTGCAAATATAAGGCAGTTATTTTTTAAAAGCAAGCTATGGAGGGAATTTTATTTATCAATCTGTTTTCTGGTGGAAAAACTGGAAGCTACGCTGTTCCCCTGTAGCATTCCGCAATTGACCCCAGTAGGCTCCTGGTAGAAGTGTTTGGAGTTCCAAGTGGTAGCTATGCGGCAGCGCGGGAAGGTTTTTTACTTCCTGGACCACGCGTCCTAGATTATCATAGATGATGAGTTGAATAGAGCCTGCAGTAGCAAAGGCTTCTGGCCATTTTATATTCAGCCAGTCGAGGGCAGGATTGGGGAAGATCTCGACGGATTGTGCAAGGTCTTCGTCTTGTACCTCGACTGAGGTGATATTGTCCCCCTCAAAAAAGAAAACTTGGAGGTCATCCAGATAAAAGCCATCAGCGGTAAGAAAACGATCACTTACTAGCTCAAAACGGATTTTGAAGCGATCACCGGGCGTCAAGAAATCCTGTAAGGCGATATTCTCATGTACCCATTCTAACTGTGCGCCATCGTATAAGGGTTCCCCTTCGCGTTGATTGGAGGTGCCTAGGTCGGAGTATTGACCACATAGTGGTTGGTATTCTCCATCATTGATGGCTATTTGTACTTGCACAAAATCAAAATCACTTTCCGTGATCCAGCGGGCCCAAAAATTCAGGTAGGCGGTGTTGAATTCGGGTGCTGTGATGTAGTTTTTTGTTTCCAGTATATTATTGGCATCATTCCCGTAGCCTCCAAGTGGAGAATCCGTCATACTGGAAGGAGCGCTGACAAATTCTCTGGTCGTAATGCCCCAGGTACCATCCAACTGCCAATTGTCGGCTGAAGTGAGCTGGTCATCTAATTCTGGTTCGGTAAAGCGTAGTAACTTCTCCACGGTATCCCGAAGGATAAAGCTTCCATTGTTCACGCTCAGTTCGAATTGCACCAGTTCTCCTTCTGGCACATCTCCAGTGAGGCTCCACGAAAATTTATCTTGCACTTCTTCATATAAATCCAAGTTGGAATAGGTTTTCGCGCCAGCATTCACTTCAACTGCAGGAGAAAGGGATTTAAGCTGCACTTGTAAGGGTCCAGGTTCCAGCCCATATCGTTTTAAAGCAAAGGCAAACGAAGGCTCTGTCACTGACAAAATGCTAGGGCCTTTATCCTTAGCGATCCCAAATCGATGTAGTACTCGTACACCCGCTAAATTCATCCACATACTGGCCTTGCAGTTGGGGATGATCTGTGCCGGAGATGGCCAAAAGCCGCCGCCCTGGCCGCCGCCGCCCACTTCGGGGGTCATCGAAATAATATCAACGGCACCATACATCCAATCATCGGCATCCCCATTAACCGTGTATCCAACTGTTTCGGAGCCTGTGCCCGCCAGGTAATTGTTTTGCATGGTGTACAGTTCGGCCCAATTGGTGTAGATATCGGCATCCGAAGTGGGAGTATCTAGGTAGCCCCAGGGGTGAACCAGCAACTTACCATAAGTATGGCAATTGAGGGCCACCCGAAAATTGTGATCCTCACAGAAATCTCTCACTGCCCTTGTCTCTACCTCAGAAAAAGGGGCTGTCCCTCGATACACATCAGACTGCGGATTCGGGGAGGAACCGGAATTATCATATCCCCAATGAAAACCATAGTTTCGATTGAGGTCCACTCCTGTAAATCCATCTTCCAAGGCCCGGCGATTCTTCCGCCATAGTCCTCCCCCATCAGGTTCAATCTCTTGGTTGAAAAGATAGCCATCTGGATTAACACAGGGTATGAAATACAGGGCTGTATTATCCAAGAGATAGCGAATCTCTTCATCCGTTTCATAGTTCTCCAATAGATACCACATGTAGAAAAGCAATTGGGCTAAACTATTGGGCTCTCTGGCATGATGGAGGGCAGTATACAGCACCTCAGGTTCAGCCTCTTCCATGGCGGGATTGTCTGAAATCTTCAACCAATAGATACGGTTACCCCCGCTAGTCATATGGTTTTTAATTCTGCTTCGTTCGGTGATCAGATTTGGAAATTTGGCATGCATCGCGTCCAATTGCTCCAACATTTCCTGGTAAGTAAAGAAGCCTCCCATACTGCCCAAGCTAAAGTTCTCTGGCACTTGGTAATCCGTAATGCTGGACACATAGCACTCCGTTGGATTCCGCTCCTCCAAACTGTTTCGCTGAGGATCCTTATAATAGGACACCACATCTTCAATTAATATCTCAAGCTCGAAATCAGCTTGGCGCAAGGTCTCAATCTCCGATTCAGAAAAATCATTAATCAAATACTTTCCGGGATATATCGTGCCATGATCCGCTTCTATGCCTAGTTGACTTATCTCCTTGAGTTGTTTTTGATGAAGGCCCACTTTTACTCGATGGTAAAGTGGGGATATAACTTGGGCAGGAAGATTTGCTAGGATTCCCAGCAAAACAACAAGTGCTGTATATTTTTTCATAAAAGCTCTAATTGACAGGGCAACAAAGATCGCATATATAAGGAGAAAACCATCCGAATTAGTGTGCAATTTGGATAGTTCTTCGAGAATTGGAGTTTGAACGACAAGCTTAATGAACGCGAACCTATTGTTATATTAATTTTTCATATGTTTTAAGTAAAAAGACCGCTGCTCATGTTGAAATTTGAGGAATAATTCCCTACTTTTGGTGCCATTCCATACCGATCTAATGTGCTTTATGTCCCCCCTTGAGGCTATACACATAATCCTCAATTAAAGCTTTCTCCCAACCGAAAGTTTTTATTATCACTACCAATCGATTTTAAAGTGCTTCGCCAAGAACGCAGGTGTTGATCTAATCAGCAATGATGGATCCATTTGGTGTTTACTCGGCGTATACACTGACTTATATCATTATTGACCCAACGTTTAGTCCCTCAGATATGCCTAATGTGCCCCTTTGTGATTAGTGAATTATGCATTGAGAAGATCTGAAACTAAGGAAAAATGCTAAGACTACTTTTTACTTTTTGTGTGCTAATGATTACTTGCTTTCATCATACAATAGCAGCTCAGGTATCGTGTACACCTGATGAATCTTTGATTGTTATTTCTGTTCAAACTGATCGGTTTGGATACGAAACCTCTTGGTCCTTGAAGACGATAGGGGGAGAAATTTTAATGGAGGTGGGCCGTAACAGCTATGCCAACAACAGTTTTAACGAACATGTCGTTTGTGTACCCAAACAAGTGTGCCTCAACTTCACCATTAATGATAGCTATGGCGATGGAATTGGGAGCCCTGGTTTTTTCCGTATCGAGAAAAATGGGGCAACTATCCTTGGCAACCAAGCTTTTCAACGAACGGCTACCTTTAAGCTTTTCTGTGAAACTGGTGAGACCTGCACCAATCCCACTCCCATACTGGCCCAACAGTCTTTTGCTACGAGCTTCGACAATCATTGGTATCAATTTACGCCCGATTCGGCAGGTTTATATATGATCAATACTTGTTCAATCAATAGCTGCGACACGAAGATTTGGGTTTATGATAGTTGTGAAGGCAATGGGCAAAGGGAAGACAATGCCGGCACCATTTTCTTCAATAATGATACGGAGGATTGTGGGCAACAAGCACATGTTCAAGCCTATTTACAGGCCAACAAAGCTTATCTAGTCAGGATTGGTGATGAAGCGGAAGACTGCACGGAGCCCATCCATTGGGAGCTAAACTATATGGGGCCTGTCATTGGCTGCACTGATCCCAATTCTTGCAACTATAATCCTTTAGCAACCATAGACGACGGCAGTTGTCTTCCGCTCTACGATCCAGCTTGCCCACAAGGCCCAGATTTGGCGATCAATGAAACCTTGCTGCTCAATTCAATCAAGCTTGACACTTTAGTAGTTGAGGACGTCTGCCTGATCGAAGAACAGTGTGTAAGTGGATACGGTAGAAGAGATATCGTTCGCTTCGATACGGAGATCCACAATATTGGGCAGAAGGCTTACTTTCTTGGGACACCAAGTCAGAACAACGAGCAGTTTACCTGGAATAACTGCCACAATCATTTCCACTTCGAGAACTATGCGGAATACATTATATATGATGCAAATGGACAGAAGATACCCGGAGGTTTTAAGAATGGCTTTTGTGTGATGGACTTGGCTTGTACCACAGGGGAGCAGCAGTTTACCTGTGATTTAATGGGCATTTCCCCTGGTTGTCTGGACCGCTATTGGGCAGAATTAGAATGCCAGTGGATAGATGTGACCGATTTGCCCGATGGGATGTATACCTTGGTGACGCGTATCAACTGGAAAAACGCCCCAGATTACCTAGGGCAATACGAGGAAACCCTGGAGAACAATTGGGCGCAAGTTTGCATCTATTTGGATCGTTCTACCGGTCAGCTAGAGCTTACCGTTGATCCGGAATGCGACCCCTATACGGATTGTGCCGGTCAACCCTATGGTCCCGCCCAAGCGGATTGCGAGGGCAATTGCAATGGACAAGCCATTAGCGGAGATATTGACGGAAATGGCATACTGAACTCGGTGGATTTGAGTCTGTACCTCGATGGCATTATGTCTGAATCTCTAGAAGCTACGCCTTGCCTTGATTTAAGCGGGGATGGGGAAATCACCATCTATGATGCTGCTTTATTGAAAAGCTGTATTCGTTATGGCACAGACCACATTCATTCTGGACAGGGTTTACACGATCATTGTGAATTCCCGGCAGGTATCCAAAACAAACGGGATAGCGCTGTCTTAACCATACAACATGTAGACTACGAAGCTGGCTTTATTGATGTAGCCCTTAAAAACCCAAGCAGCAATGTAACGGCTTTCCAACTTAAGATGGATGGTTTCTCGATTATACGAGCAGAAAGCCTAGTCGATTCCATAGATTACCCAGTAGCTTTAAGAAATAGTATTACTAAAGCCATGGTAGCTGGCTTATCGTTTGAAGATGCTACCATCCGAAAATCCGATGCTTTTCATCCCCTATGTCGAATCCACTTCTTTGATATTGACCAGGTAGATCTTTGCTTGGAAAAAGTCATTGAGTTGGTGAACGAATACGGGGAGCAGGTGACTCCGGTCATCCGCAATGGTTGTGTGGAAAGAGGCCTGGTATCAGGCATTCATTCCTCCAACGACGCAGTTGTTATCAGCGTTCAACCCAACCCAGCAAAGCATCAGACCAAACTACTTTTTCCTAATCCAACCCGGGAAGCCTTTCGCTTGGAGGTATATAATACCAAGGGGCAAAAGGTATACGTAGCAGACCAAATCAAAGCGGAACAATTCACTCTCCCAGTGGAAGATTTACCCACCGGTCACTACTATTTCCGTTTGACTAGCCCTCAAAAACAAGGGTCAGGCAAGCTAATGGTTTATTAAGGACCAACGTCATCATCCACTCATTGGGTGATGGCGTTTTTTTCCAAGATTGCACTTACCACTTCGAAAAAACCTTTCATCAAGTAGGACATAATCCATTTTCAATTTACTACTCTACAAAGGCAGTCAATTGACCGCCTAAGCTCACTTACTATCGTAAGCAGGCAGTAACACAGCTGCACTGACTTTTGATCTTACCTACTACTACTTCCAACAAGTAAGCTGGCATTCGCCAAATCTTTTCATTGAAGTTGTTTGAAAAAACACCTTTAAACAACTTCACTAAATCCAAAATACCATGAAAACTCATTTCTTTTCATTGGCATCCCTTCCTTATTGGAAATCTACAGCCATTTTACTTTTAGTAAGCGTGTTATGCGTTAGTAGTACTGCCGAAAGCACCTCTCCTGCTGACCAGGCCAGCGGCACTATCATTGCCTATGAGCACAAACACTATCGTGGCAAAACAAGCACCTTTCGGGTTGGCAATTGGAATAAGCACCAATTGGGACGAGTGGGTAATGACCGCATTAGCTCCATCAGAGTTCCTTCTGGCATGCAGGTCACGCTCTACCAACACGACGGTTGGAGAGGGAAGAGAATCACCTTAACTCGTTCCTATAGTGATATTCACCAATTAGGGTTTGGCGATGAGGTTTCCTCCCTCCGTGTCAGTCGGAGAAACGTCAGTAGCTTCCAGAAAAAATCAGGTAACCGACTTCCAAACAATTTTGTTTCTGCCTCCAACCTTAAGGTCGACAGAGGCCCTATCAAAAAGTATGCACGTACTACAGATCTGCCCTGTAACTGCCACATGCAAGGCATCGGCTGGAGTGCTGAGACAGACCATGTCGTGTTGACCTGTCAAGATAAGTGTAGCAGTGATCGCGGTGGATATATGCTGCTTTACAATAGGAATAGCCATACCGCCATCGATGTGACTAGAAGTCGATCAGCCAAGCGCTACAACCACCCTTCCTCAATTCAGATCTTCAATAAGACCTTCCCCGTAGCAATGGCAGATGGGAAATCCGACAATAGCTACATTGAATTTTACCGAATCGTCGGAGATCGGATGATTTATCAATCCGGTAGAAATATTGTAGTCCCTAAACGTCATATTGGAGCCCTAGCCTATGCCACCATTGGAAACTACACCTATATGATTGGGGCTGGTTGGGATGCTAAAGATCTAACTATTTGGCGTTCCGGCTATAAAAATGCTACTAGTGGTTTTGTACAAACCGCCTATTTCTCCTCCGCGAACAGTGCCGTGATCAATGGGGTTGACAAGAATTGGTCGAAGTATAATTCGCTCTGGTTGGGGCAACTAGCCAATGGTAAAACTGTTTTGATGGCCACACATGGCGGCATTGGTAGTTCGAAGAGTTGGCTGGATATATGGGAAATTTACAATATCAATACCGGTCAACCTCGGCTAAAAAAAATAGCCAAGAAATGGATGGCCTGGCACGGCGGCAAGAACTACTTTTTTGAAGGGACAACCATCAAAATGACGGGCCCCAACTTAAGTGACTTAAGGGTACTAGCCGCGCCACATGATTACGGAACAGGTGGATGCTCGGCCAATACGCGCTGTACCAAGGGTGTCTATGAGGTGCGAGTCTATTAGACATAGAACTGATTTAAATATCATTGCTAAAACGTAATTTCAGTCCATACTTGATTTCGATCGCTTCCTTGCGCAGATCTACCTGATATTTCCCAATACCGAAACGGGCACGATCTTTATCTACCCGATCCAAATTGTTCGAGCTGAGACTAAAGGGAAAATTGAAGAGATAATCCGGGAGGGAGCGGTCGTGATCCCTTGTTTTTCTATATAAAACCGAGACTTGCTGCTTTTCGAAAGTGTAAATGCGTGCAAATTCTCGGGGGTGTAAGCGCCCTTGAGCAATGGCTTCGATGAATGGCTCCTCTCCTATTTCGGCGATTGGATGCGCATAGTGCAGTAGCGTTACCAGTACTTTTGAGTTCCCAGCATCACAATCGGAGAGACCAGCAGCCAAATTGCTGTAATCCAAGCCCAATTGAGCCTCTCCCGGAAAACCACTTGGGCTTAATAGCAGCTGTTTGATGCGGTCAAGGTTGCCTTGGACAACTGTTTGATAATTCGGCGTTCTTTTCGCTTCCTGCTCTGCTTGATATCTTCGACTGAATTCGCTCAATAACTCGGTATCGATACTTCTCAAATAATCCTTGCGGAGACCAGAGAACAGGGAGTCCAGTTCTTCCCAGTCAACAAGTATGTAATTCCGCTGGAAGATTGAGATTTGTCGAATACAAGGCAATAGGTACCCTCTTTGTAGGGCTTTTTTTGCCCAAAATTTGCTCCTTTCTTTTTGGCCCGTAAGCAGATTGACTTGACTGGCGAGCAGGAGATCTTTAGCAAAACAAAACTCAAATTGTGGCAGGATGGTTTCAAGCTTTGTAAGTGCGCTATCAAAGGCCTCTTGCACGATGTATTCTTCTGCTTGATTAATAGCCTGGTGATATTCAAAGTAATTGGGTTCCTTCGATGGATGAAATAGTAGGCTAAGCCAGGTGATCAATAGAGCGTATGGCACTTTTGCTGTTTTATCAAGTACATGTCAAATACGATCGAATCTTCCTTATTGCGACCTACCCTTCGACCAAATGAAGGATAGGTATACTTCCTAAATATAAATCGAAGATTACTATTCAGCAACTCATTAGACTGAGCGAAGTGCCTGGAGGAGTTCGGAAGCCCCTACTCTATCTCGGTAATCGTCCCCTGCGCTTTCAGCAAAGGAGACGGTACCATTCTGCTCAATTATAAAGGTAGCGGGCACTGGAATTTCCAGCGATTCGAATGGCAGTATAGCAAGACAACTCCGCTCATCAATACCAACGTCCTTTTTCAATTCGCTCAAGCAAATTCTGACAGAAAGACATCCAATTTTCTAATATGGCTGGTCTATTGTTGAATTCCTGCAGAAACCAGCTAGTGATATAGACTAGTTCTCTTTCCAATTTTCTGTCTACATAAACCGGAGTTGAGGTAGACAAAGTGTCTATATCCAGATGGGATTTTAAATCCGGCAAGAGCAACATCACTTGCTGAAGTAGGAAGGTGTTGATTTCTTTAGAAAAAATATCCTTGGCAGCCATCACCTTACGTTCAAAATCCAAAATCTGCTCTTGTTGCTCTTGGATCAACATTTGTAATTCCTCTAAGGTTTTAGAAGAAAAGCACAGCTGTTCTATTTCGACTTGGATCTGCAAATACTTCTTCTGTAAAGCTGTGACCATCTCAATTCCTTGTCGCTCCCATTCTTTAATCAGTTCCCATTCGCCAAAAATAGATTGGGATCGCAGAGAATCTAAATTAATAATGGCCACTTTAGACGTCTGTCCCGCTATTCTTTCAACAAATGAAAGACTTAGCAGTAGTATCAATATCGAAACTTGTCTTGCAAACATAGGCTTTAGAGTAGTTTGGTGAGTTAAGACAAGACCCAATTGATTAGCTGTAGATTGCGTTATATCCTTTATTTGCTAGGCTCTAGTTTCCGGTAGAGCTCCCTTATGTCTACGCTTGTGTGTATATCTATCCCCGATTATTACCTAAGTTTTATTATCTTAAAGATACTCTCCAAACTACTCTTGGTTGTACGTCTAGGTATTAAACGTCAAACAGCCCTCCGTTCTCATCTATAACAAGAGTATAAATTCGTTCATCGTCATAAATCTTTCCATTATGAGATTTCCTACCACCTTCTTTGGTCTTTCCCTTTTTGCTTTATGCACTGCATATAATCCTTCACAGGGACTAGCCCAATGCCCTACTTGGCAAGAGTTACCTGAACAAGAGATGAAGGCCATACAAGACAGCTACGTTGTTTTTCGGGACGCCATCAAAAAAGAAGATTATGAAATAGCCTTCATGCATTGGCAAATTGTATATAAAGGTGCAGCTGCAGCTGATGGGCAAAGACCTACTGTGTATTCCGACGGTCGAAAATTACAGCTACGGAAATTCATGACGGCCAGTACTAAGAAGGCAAAAACAAAAATTGCACAAATGGTATTCACGCTGAGGGAACAGCAGAAGGAATGCTATCCCGCTAGTGAACTAGAAGAAATTCCAGCAGAACTATTGAAGTATAAGGACAACTAAGCCTAGTGCTTGTCGCATGTACTAGGACAACATTTCGGCAAGTTGGGCTGCGCTTAGTTGATGTCTTACGGCTTTAACTTTCCCTTTTATGATATATATGCCGCTGGCGTGAGCAAATTGCGGGTCAAAGGCCGCCTGGTACAGTTTATTGGCACCGAGCTGGGGCGAACTGAAGAATAAGTTTCGAAACGGCACCAAGAAGAAGGGCATAC
>JAHQWA010000025.1 GCA_019634045.1 Saprospiraceae bacterium | reverse complement strand
GCAAATTTTCTACTGCGCTTCGTTAAAAAGCCTCGCCGTACCTTCTAGGTATGCCTGCGTTTTTTGTCTCGCTCAGCACAAAATTTGCTCGCACTCGCCCGTCTGGCCGCCGGACAGGCGCAATCATGAAAGTTTAAACATGAACTTAAGTAGTCTGATGGATCTGGAAACAGCTCGGAAAGAAAAAAGGAAAGGAAATTTCTGTTCGAAGCTGTTTTCCCAACAGCCCGAACACTTTTGTCGGTAACTGTTAGAAGATAAAATCCTCTTTGCCCTCAATGGAGCTAAACCCGAAATCGATACCATCGATATCCGATTTTTGTCCGCCTAGTATTAGCTCGGACTGCCCCTCCGTGAGGGTATTAAGAGAAATGATATTTTTAATTGATAAGTGCATTTGAATCTTGATAGATTTTAATGATCAGTTACGGCATTATAACTTCAATAGGTGTTCGAATAGTTCCGGGCCAATGAAAAAAAATTAACCAAAGGCTTCTGCTGACACCTAAACACCTAATAATCAACCCCTAAGGGTTTTTCTTTTTTTATAGAAGGAAGGAAAGCTCATAACACTCGCTGCCAACTTTCCTAAGCCGGCACCTTTTCTCCCATCTGCATCTCTCTAATTTTGTAAGGCTTCTTTTGTTGTGACTCAAAATAGGTGCGCATTTGAATTTCCACGATAATTCCGATGGTAATGAATTGTACTCCTCCTAGCACCAGCATTAAACCAAGAATCATCAAAGGTTTTCCCCAAATATCTTGTCCCATGATTTTGAGCACCATCAGATAGAGGTTGATCAATACGCCTACTACAAAAAGTAATACGCCTGTATTACCAAACAAGTGCATGGGTTTCTGCATGTATTTTTTGAAGAATAGCATGAGGAGAAGATCACTTACTACCTTAAAAGTACGACTCAAGCCATACTTGGAAGTACCAAATTGTCGAGCATGATGTTTAACGGGCACCTGTGTAATTCGTGCCCCTTCCAGGTGAGCTAGTACCGGGATAAAGCGATGTAGTTCTCCATATAAGCCCAGGTCTTTAGCTATTTCATTTTTAAACACCTTCAAGGCACACCCGTAGTCCTTCAGCTTGACGCCAGAGGCATTTCTGATGATATAATTGGCAATACGGCTGGGGATTTTCCGAAGTATCATCCCATCTTGACGATTGGCGCGTTCTCCGGCTACCATGTCCCATCGGCCCTCCTCTGCTAGCTTGAGCATGGCTGGAATATCAGAAGGGTCATTTTGAAGATCGCCGTCCATAGTGGCAATATATTCTCCCTTCGATTGATCAATTCCTGCCATTAATGCAAGGCTTTGCCCATAGTTTTTCATCAATTCTACAACCTTCAAGCGAGGATGGCCATTGCTATATAATTCCTTCAAAGTATTATCCGTTGAGCCATCATCCACATAGACCATTTCATAATCATATTCTTCCAGTGCATCACTGATGCGATCAATCAAAGGCTTGATGTTTAGTTCCTCATTATAGACGGTGACTACCACCGAAATTTTAGGTCGCATAGTTATTGATTTATAGGTAGTTGCCCGATGACGTAGTACTTCAGGTCACCATGTCTCATTTTTACTTTGTCTACTTCTTTATAGGGTAATTCGGGGTAGTATCGGGGGTCGATGAAATAGTAATCTTGTGCCTGAAAGTCGCCCATTTTCCGTTTCACGATCTTTCCGTAGGCGCGCGTCATATAAAAAGAGGTCGCAGCCTGGTATGGGGTAATTCCATATACAAAAAGAGGTTCTTGTTTTAGACTATCACCTATCTCCGCAGCCGATATACGGCACTCATCGCCATAATCATTTTGGTTTCTGTCTGGCAATACAAACCAGTCAAAGCCAATCCGAAACATCACCAAGAAAACAACCAAAATGATCATTCGCGATTCCTTCTGCCTATAGTATAAGTAGGCTAAAGTTCCCAATCCCAGAAACAGTATCAAACCTTTCAAGGTTCGATAAGGGATGTCAAGAGGACGGTCTACAAAAAAGGTAGTCAAACTCCCTAGAGCAATCAGTGCACAAACAATCAAAAACAGATTGGATAGAAACCGATATTGCCAAGTGTTTTCTTTTCTGTGTATTTGGTGCAGGTATACATAACTAGAAAACACCAAGGGCGCCATCATTAGCAGGTAGCGAGGATAGACTTCTGGGGAGGTCCAGTATAGGATGATATTCGCTAAAAAGATTAGCAGATTATAAGTGATGAACTCATCTTGTAAAATAAGTTTCTTGATATCCCTTCGGATAAAATAGATAACCAGCAATGTCCAGGGCAAGAAATGATAGATCATCTCAAAGGGAAAGCTAAAGACATGCAGTATCGTATCGCCTATACCATAGTTCGTAATCGTGCGTTTGCTAGACTCGGAAAAAAGCGTAGCAAAAACCCTTTCCAGATCAGGGTTCTTGAGGTAATAGGCGGTGTAATAGCCGCCCACGATAACAAGGAAAACTAGGCCTCCCAAGATATGTTGAATGGAAAAAAGCCGCTTGAAGGATCGCTTATAGATAAACCAGGCCAATAGGGTGAAGCCAAGAAATACAACTGCGGGTAAGCCTTTAAGCAGGAAACCGATGGCTCCTAAGAGATAAGCCCCAGTAAATAAGGTATACCACTTTTCTGCTTTAAAATGATGATAGACCCACATAAATAAGGTAAAAATCACCCAAGAAAAACAGGTATCGATCAAGCCCAGCATTGAATCCCAAAACAGCATTCTACCACAAGTAATCAGGAAAAACGCATTTAAGAAGGCAACTTTGGTACTATAATGTTTTCTAAAATAGTAGAATATAGTACCTCCATAGGCTAATAAACAAAGTACGGTGGGAAAACGGGCTACAAACTCATCGAAGCGCCCGAAAAGGGTGAAAAAGACGAGTAAAAGCCAATTGTACAATGGGGGTTTATTATAGTAAAAGTCCCCGTGCATAGTAGGTGTGATGTAATCGCCCGAGAGCTTCATCTCCATCGCCACTAAAGAACGTATGCCCTCATCATCTATGAAGGCAAGTACTCCCAAATTGATGAGTAGAGCAGGAATCAACAGTATGACACCTGCCCAATAAAGCCATGATTCTTTGATTACTAGGTCTTTCACGCCGTTGCAGCTGTTTCGGCGCAAAAGTAGGGATTTTTTCACCAATCCTAGGAGATAGTACAGTTATAAAGCCATTGACTTTCTTATTCTTAACGGATCACTGTAACATCCCCCGAGAAGGTCTCCACCACTCCGTCAATAAAGCGAATATCTACCACATATACATATACTCCATTATTGACTAATTTGCCATTGATGCTTCCGTCCCAGCCATCTGCTAGATTATTCAAGGCTAAATCCTGGCCATCAAAGATCAGGTCTCCCCATCGATCGAAGATCTTCAAAGACTCAATCAGATCAGCAGCAGGGCCTCCGTATGCAATGAAGCTATCGTTGCGGCCATCATTGTTAGGGCTAATTGCATTTGGAATATAAATCGGCCGTTTCTTAGATAAAGTAACCAATACCTCATCGGTAGCTTGGCAACCATTCGCATCTGTAACTGTAACTGTATATACCGTATTATCTGGTGGAGCTACTGAGATCCAGGAGCATTCATCATTAACGCAAACCAGGCTATCCACTGGGGTCCAAGCATAGGTCACGAATGGGTCCGAAGGAATAGCTCGAATACGAGTATCAAACCCTAAATCAACTACTTGATCCGGACCTGCATCTACCGTTAACTCAGGGGGTTGATTAACCGTGGCTTCCATCGAGGCGACACAATTCCCTGCATCTCGAACGGAAACTGTAAACGTACCTACGGGTAAACCAGTGAGCGTTGGACTGGCTTGAAAAGGACCACCATCTACACTAAACTCAAATGGTCCAGTTCCCCCAATACTAGCAGCGGTAATACTTCCATTGGACTCGCCAAAACAAACATTGTCGATCACTTCTACAATTTCGATACCCAGCACCTGTGGTTCGATCAACGCGATTACGGCGCTGATTTCACAGCCATTCGCATCTGTGACCTCCACATTGTATTCGCCAGCCGCCAGATCTTGTATCGTTGGGCCGGTGGCTCCGGTATTCCAAGCATAATTATATGGAGGAGTTCCCCCACCAACCACTGCTGTGACGAGGCCATCATCCGCACCATTACAGGTGATGTCATTAAAGTCAAAATCTAAGGTCAGGGGAGCGGGGTCGATCAATACAAATTCAAATTGTCCCATACATAAATTTGCATCTAGTACGTCCACAATGTATGATCCAGCAACCAACCCTGCCAGTGAGCTTTCATCAACAAAGCCATTACCGTCATTCCAATTGAATTGGTAGGGAGGTAAGCCATTATCAATTACAATTGTAATCGCTCCATCTGCAAAGCCAGTACAAGACGGTGGCGTAATCGCTTGGATCGTTGGATCGAGCACCAACTCTAGTTCCCGAACAGGGATGATTAAATCCGTCAAACACCCATTCTGATCTCGAATGGTCACGGAATAATCACCCTGGGAAATATTGGTTAAGGAGTTGCTATTGGTGAACCCCGTATTATTCCAATCAAATTCATAGGGTGGAGAGCCTCCGGTTATTTGTAACACGAGGGCTCCGTCCGTTCCCCCATTACAGGTAGGTTGAGTGATGAGGGTGTCGATCTCTAAGGCACCGGGACTTTCTACAGTGAACGTAGCCGTTCCCATACAATTAAACATATCCGATACCGTCACCATGTATTCTCCCTCGGTCAGATCGGTAGGATCTTCATCTGTACTTCCGTTGCTCCATATATAGTTGTAGGGGGGGAATGGGCTTGTGGCAGTTAGGTCAATAGAACCATCTGCCGAATCGGGGCAGGAAGGACCGGTGACTTGTCCATCAAAGGTGAAAGTGTCATCACAGCAAGTAATCACAATTTGAGCCACTTCAGAAACGATGCAACCTCTATCCGTTTCAATAGATAGCAGGACAGATTTCAGGCCAGGTGTTGTATAGGAAACCGCTGGAGGAACCTGCCCCGTTGAGGTTGGAGGATTTGCTCCTTCTCCGAAATTCCACTGCCAATCCACGATTTCTCCAATAAAGGTAGATGCATCTGTGAAGCTGAGGGGTTCGCCTACACAAGCTTCTGTAGGGTTGATACCGAAGGCTGCTTCTGGACCGAGAAAGGTTCCTGTACCACCAAACTCAATAGAGAATCCACTTCCAGAGTTACTGAAATTACTGATGATCAAAGCATAACTTTTCCCAGCTTCCATGTCTAATGCAGCAAGAAAGTTGTTATCTCCAGGTTGACAACCACAATCTTCCGAGACATCAGTGTCCGTTAGACTTAGACCGGTAGCGCCCACACAATCTTCCCATTCGTTTAGTGGCGCACTGGTATTTCGCCCGGAGGTCATATTTCGTAATAATATCTTATTGTTACAGTCTTCTATGCTTGCCGGTAATTCAAAAAGCCAAAAATCCAAGTCATCAGCGGGGTTCTGTGGGGTGAGAGTAAAGCTTAGTGTTCCTGCTTGATCGCAAGTCCACTTATACCAAGTCGATGCATCTTCTAAAATAGGTTGAGTACCTCCGCAGAAAATACCTTGTAGTTCAGAAGGATTATTCCCAGAGCCACTAATCTTCTCGACGGCAAAGGAGGATTTATCACACAAAATAACCCCGGGGTTACAATCTCCAGAGGGAGCTGGAACCGAGTTAAAGTTATTTACACAAAGTGTGAAATCACCGGTTTGACCATCCTCTCCGTAAATTCGGATGAAGTAAGTGGATCCAATAGCTAGGTTAGTAGTCTCGGTATTGATCACATGCCGTCCAATTCCATCAGAACTACAGGTGAGTTCCTGGAGACTGCCACAGTTTCCAGCGTAAATGGCTATTCCTGGGTTTCGTAAATCACCCCAGTCTATATCATCATTAAAATCACCCGTTACCCCAACGTTTAGGGTATTACCAATAGCTGTAAAGGAAAACCAGATATCGGCAGGGGGAGAATTGTCTGGCCAGCAGCCAGGTGTCTGGATACCTTCATCGGTAGCCCCGACATTACTTAAGGAAGCTATATCAGAGCACCAGTTTTCTACTTCCGTCAATTCGGTAGCACTAATACAGTTGTCGTTTGCAGGTTGAGCCCAAAGGCTAGGACCTACTAATAATAATAGGAGGGAGAGGTAAAAAAAACGCATAGTTTTCTACTAATTTTGGCGATCGAATAGGGCGACTTTTATCTGTGTTTCTACGGTCAAGTCTTATGGGAGCATTACTATATATTCGTCCTGTTGATAAGAAATTTGTCCTTTATACGGTGAACGCTTATCTTCTAACAAGACGATTAAGCCTGCTCTTACAAGATATTTTATTCTGATCCAAGCCCCTAGTGACCTAGCATTCCAAACACCATCCTTGCAATGCAGCCGACTAGTCTGATTCTGAGCGGGTCTACAGCAGTAACAATCAGAACTTCAAAAAGGCTTAGAATTTGCTCAATTCTTAGGTATAGACCCTTTGCCTTCCCCAAAGGGTTGGACCATCTTTCATAAAGTATAACGCTAAAGGAGCTATAAACTCATTTTTCATTAGGTTTGCAGCATGTTAAAGTTTGTTAAAGTTTAGCTTTCTATGAAAAAATGGATTCCTAATGCGCTAACCTTACTCAATCTTTTCCTGGGATGTTGTGCCTTAATGGCCTTATTCACTCAAGATTATCTACTTGCTATCGGCTTCATCGCCGGTGGCTTGGTAGCTGATTTTCTTGATGGTGCGGTAGCCAGATTGCTACAGGTTCATTCTCCTCTAGGTAAGGAGTTAGACTCCTTCGCGGATATGGTTACCTTTGGCGTAGTCCCAGGTTTAATATTATATATCCTGATTGCAGAGGGGTTTAGCGGTGGGGGTTTTAGTGGACAGTTGCAGTGGAGTGCCTTGCCGGCTTTTGTCTTGAGTGCTTTTTCAGGGCTAAGGCTCGCTAAATTTAACTTAGATACTCGGCAAAGTCAAACATTTTTAGGTTTACCTACCCCTTCAGCAACCATTTTTGTGGTGGGCTTGCTTTTAATTTGGCATTTCAACAGCTTTGAATTGAGCAATTTTGTCGGACAGCCCATCCTGCTATACGGCGTCACCTTGGTCCTTTCCTATCTATTGGTTTGTGAAATTCCGATGTTCAGTTTTAAACTTAAAGCTTTAGGTTGGAAAGGGAATGAAGTAAGGTTTTCATTCTTGGGAATCAGTATTCTCTTGGTACCGCTCTTAAGGGAGGCTGCCGTTAGTGCCATTATTTTGATTTACCTACTGATAAATATTTCACTACATTTAAGGGGTAGAAAAGTCAACTAAATACTGCTCGTTGGCTTTCAACTTTAAGATTCCAGCTATGCTATATATTGTACCAACTCCAATTGGGAATATGGAAGACATTACGCTTCGTGCTCTTCGCATTTTGAAGGAGGTACAACTGGTATTAGCAGAAGATACAAGAATGACAAAGAAGTTGTTGACTCATTATGAGATTGATACTCCTTTGCGATCCTTTCACGCTCATAACGAACATCAAGTCACGGAAAGTCTAATTGCGCAATTAAACCAGGGAGCTGAAATGGCCTTAGTCTCTGACGCTGGCACCCCTGGGATTTCCGATCCTGGCTTCCTACTAGCAAGAGCCTGTCATGAAGCGGGGATTTCGGTCTCGGCCCTACCTGGTGCCACCGCATTCGTGCCAGCATTAGTAGCTTCCGGTTTACCCAGTGACAAATTTCATTTTGAAGGATTTTTGCCACATAAAAAGGGAAGAAAAACCCGATTAGAATACTTAGCTAGCTTACCCAATACTTTTATTTTATACGAATCTCCCCATCGTTTAGTCAAATGTTTAGGTCAATTGGCAGAGCACTGCGGTGCAGATAGGGAAGCTTGTGTTGCTCGAGAATTAAGCAAGGTTTACGAAGAAATCCGAACTGCTTCGCTAGCCGACCTGGCGGCACATTTTGAACAACAGCCCAAAGTAAAGGGAGAAATTGTAGTGGTGGTATCGGGAAAAAGAAGGAAGTAGTATACCTACAAGACTCATTTAAATTACTTTTGTCAGCTTCCATGCCAAGTCTCACATACTACACACTTGGGTAGTTACTACTTTGCAAGCCTTTTAATTACCTTTCGACCCCAAAGAGATAAGTAGACAGAAAACGTGAAATCGTCGATAATTGATGGGATCTACTTTGAATGAGAAAAAAAATTGCATAAACTGCAACCCGAAAGCAACTATCTGAAAAGAAGGTTGTCTTTTATAAAAACTGACTGTTATATCTAGTAGCCAAATACGACTACTAGGCCCTGGTTGTGTGCATGAAGTAGAAGCTCGGAATACTCACATCTCAATCTATTTGAGCAGAGCGAGTTAACTAGATCAGGTACGTAAATCACCGGATAGACCAAAGTAAATATTTATTCACCCGACTAATCAACTACCATGATTTTCGTAGCTATCGTTGATAGTGATAAAGCTATCAGAGAAACGTGGCGGCGTATGTTAGATACAACCGATGGTTTCGGTTGTAGTGGGGTCTATCCTGATGCACATTCAGCTATTGAGCAGATCGGAAAACATCAAACGGATGTAGCTCTAGTGGGAGCAGAATTAGAGGATCTGTCAGGAATTGAGTGTGTCAAAATGCTAAAGCGGGAAATTCCCGATATAGATATTATTCTACTGTCTGCTGATATCAGCGACGACGAGATGATCTTTCAGGCTTTCAAAGCCGGAGCATGTGGATTCTTACCCAAGGACATTTTTCCTTCTGACTTATTAGAGGCCATTCAAGAAGCCAAAATTGGAGGCGCTCCAATGCCCAGGGAAATAGCTCGCAAGCTGGTGGTTTCCTTTAGCCAGCAACAAACCCAAACAGAGGTTTTCTCCAAAAGAGAAATGGACGTACTAGACCTATTGTGTGAAGGCAATAGCTATCGGGAAATGGCTGAAAAGCTATTTGTAAGCCCGAATACTATTCGTTTTCACCTGAAAAATATATATAAAAAACTAGATGTAAGCTCTAGGCATGAAGCCGTTATAAAGGCTATGCAAAATTTTCTACTGATGTGAAAAACTACTCAAGTGGGCAGTATTGTCCACTTGAGTTTTGAACTAACTTGCTCTGAAATTGGGACAAAAAAAAAGTTGCCACTGTATTGGCAACTTCAACTCTTTAGAACTAGTGAGAGTTTTTTTCATACTAATCCAATTTAGTTGCCGCGTTGCGCAGCGCGGCAACCTTTTTTGGTTAATCAAATGTAAACAATCCTGCTGAATTTCCAAAAATTCGGGGAGCAAAAGGCGTGCTAATCTATCTCAAAAGTCGTCAATTGAGCTTCAATTAATGGCAGGCTTACCATAAAACAGGAGGGTGTTTCTTGCACCAATACCTTATCTTCCGTAAAGAAAGCATATCTGGTTTTTATATTTTCTAAGCCAACATTGGTAGAGGGCATCTGCTGAACCTTCTTTTGAAGATTGTTTCTAACAATCAGTAATCCTTGTTCGTCAATAAATACTTCCACAAGAAGGGGCTTACTCTTTGAAATCACATTATGCTTGATGGCGTTTTCCAACAACATCTGGAGGGATAAAGGGACAATCTTGTGGGGGTGATATGCAGGTTTGACATCGATAGACACCTGAAAACTTTCTCCAAAACGTTCCTTAAGTAAGAAAATATACGACTGCAAAAAGGATAGCTCTTCTGAAACGGGAATCAGTTCTTTGTCACGAATTTCAAGAATATACCGATATACCTTGGATAGCTTTCTGACAAAAGTAACGGCGGTGTCAGGGTCCTCAGGTATGATATAGATTAAGGTATTTAGACTATTAAAAAGGAAGTGTGGATTTACCTGGCTCTTTAGTCCTTCCAACTGAGACTGGACATTCTCTCGCTTTAATCTTTCCGTTTCTATAATAGCCTCCTTCCAACGTTGATAAAAGAAGATCCCTTCATAGATGGAAGCTACCAGGATGACCACCGTCAAGGAAGGAAGTTGGTAATCATAATGCGTCAGTCCTCTTTTTTCCATCGTATCCGCCAAGCCCAGTAAATCATGCTGAATAAACCCCACCAAGGTGTTAACCACAATAAAGATGAGTAAAATCCCTACGACCGTATACATGATCCGACGTGGTGTCTCCTCTGGTGTTCGATACCGGATCCGCATATGAAACAAGAGTTCACGAATACTTAACCAGTAGCTAACCGTATACAGAATGGAGGTAGTGAATTTAGGAAGATAGGCCACTAAACCTTGGCTCAGATCTGCTTTAAAAAACACGATCGGGAAAAAAAAGGCCACCACTGGTATCCCGATCAGTAGGTGCGGAATATCACTAAAGCCTAGGTACTGGACTGCTCTTTCCTTATTCAGCATATGAAAAGAATTTGCTACAAACAATTTCTACCTTCAAATTACTGTATTTCTAGGTCAGAATCCGGATACCCACCGTTGAATCGTGGAAAAAGAAGGTTGAATCGCACCTACTGCTTATTGAATAGTAGGACACAATTCTCCAAGGTATTATCTCAGAACGGATCGAGATCGGTCTAACCATCCTAATTCAAACGAATTTCGTCTTCGTTCTCATCATAGAATTTGTATTCCGTCATGCTGAAATCTGATACTTCCTTGATGCGAACCCACTTCTGATACTTAAAGTACCAACGTATTTGCATACTTGGCAATCCTCTTTTGATGAAGGCTGCCAAATAAGGATGAAGATGAAGTGAAAGCGGCGACTTGGGTCGAGACTGGTGGATAAAGCTTAAATCTCTTTCTACCTCATCCGTCAATAAGATAGAAGGATTGATCTTTCCTGTCCCTTTACAGCTCGGACAAATTTCAGCGGTATTGATTTTTAGCTCTGGCCTAACCCGTTGCCTAGTGATTTGCATTAGACCAAACTTACTCAGGGGTAATATGGTGTGTTGTGCACGATCTTTCTTCATGTATTGGCGCATGGCCTTTATCAGATTCTTTTTGTGCTCAACATTCTTCATATCAATGAAGTCGATGATAATAATTCCACCGATATCTCTAAGTCTAAGCTGGCGGGCAATCTCCCCAGCAGCCTCCAAATTGACATTTAAAACCGCTTCTTCTTGATTATTACTCGGCATTTTGTGACCGCTGTTCACATCGATCACATGCATGGCTTCGGTATGCTCAATAACCAAGTATGCCCCGCTGTTCATAGTCGCGGTCTTTCCGAAGGAGGATTTGATCTGTCGACTGACGCCATAGGAGTCGAATACAGGCTTATTCGACTTATAGTGCTGTACGATTTTAACTTGTTCTGGGGAGATAGAGGCTAGATAATTCTTGATATTATGATGTAGCTCCTTGTCATTCACCACAATCCGATTGAAGGAATCACTAAGAACATCTCGGAGAATACTTGAGGTCTTATCTAGTTCGCTCAGCAATTTAGCGGGAGCTTTGGCTTTATGGAGTTGGCTGTGGATGCTTTCCCATTTTTGCATCATGTAGCGCAATTCGTCGTGCAGATCTGCCACCTTTTTACCCTCTGCCGCTGTCCGGACGATCACACCGAAGTTTTTAGGTCTAATACTATCTACCAACAACTGGAGTCGTTTCCGTTCTTCAGCATTACCTATTTTCTTCGAAACAGCAACTACATTAGAAAAGGGAGTAAGTACCAGATATCGGCCTGGGATAGTAATCTCACAACTTAACCTTGGGCCTTTGGTTGAGATAGGCTCTTTTAAGATCTGAACCAACAGATGGCTTCTCTTTTCCAGGACCTGATCAATCTTACCGGTCTTAATGATCTCCGGTTCCATTTTGAAGTTTTCCAAAAGCGGGGTTCCAATTTCACCTGAAATAGCTCCATTGGTGAATTTGATAAGAGATCTGAGTTTGGGTCCAAGATCAGTATAGTGAAGAAAAGCATCTTTCTTATGGCCAATTTCTACAAAGGCTGCGTTTAAGCCAGGCATCAATCGCTTGATCTTGCCAAGAAAAATATCTCCAACGGTGAAGTTGTTATTGGTTTTTTGGTAATGGAGTTCTACCAGTCTGGACTGTTCCAACAATGCGATTTCCACTTCGGTGGGTTTCGCATTGATAATTAGTTCTTTTTCCACATTGACGTATTTGGTCGGCAAGGGCAGTGGGCTAGAGTCGCACTTCGTAGAAAAAGTTTTTCCTACCAAACTTAGGCTAGGAAGAAAAATAAAAGAACTCAAGGGCCCAACTAGTGTATATTCCACTAGCGGACTTATCCATAGATATGTGTTGGTGCTTGGTGATTTGATGGGAGGTGGAAACAGGACAGTACCCTTTCAGCTTCTTTTCTCTATACCAGTCAATCAGTAGTTATTTGTATGGCCTATCGACCTCTACTTCATCCTATAATCAGGTAGTAAATGTTGCTGTGTGGTCTGGGTTGTTGGTTTTGTAGAGGTGAAATCTCTTTACGGCTAGTACTGTTTAGCCGCCGAATTTCTTTGAGCGCTTATCTTTTTGTTTATGTCCAGTGACAGCTTATTAAGTTACCGATTATCTGAATCACTAATCATCTATACATATCTTAGATGAATACTAAAATCCAGGTCTTTAAACACCATTGTGATTAAAGACCTGGACGTCAATATTATGTACCGTTGAGTTGAAGGATCATACCCCGTTTTTCAATATTTTAGAAATCACGAGTCCCCTTCTACCCAATGCCGAATATTATTTACCGGTTCTTCTTCTTGTGACGATTCTTGCGCAATCTCTTCTTGCGTTTGTGCGTCGCTATCTTATGTCGTTTACGCTTTCTTCCACACGGCATAGTCAAAAATCATTTAAAGTTATAAAAAATATTAGTTTATAGTATTACACTTTTCCTTAAAGGAAAGCGCCAATTCTGCTTTTCCTGCTTTCTCGTAAGCTTGGCCCATCAGACAATTGGCGGTGTTGTTTTCTGGCTCGTTCCCCAGTACAGTCTGTAGACGTTGTATCGCTCGATCAAATTGACCAGTTCGGATGGCTAATCTAGCCAGGCTGGTATTGATCAAGGCATCTTCTGGATTTTCATCGTCTAATGACCTCAGCATTAGTATCCCTTTCATTGGATTGTCAGCTGGCGGGTTTTCGGTGTAACAGAGCGCTAGATTTACTTTATGTTGAATATTGTTCGGATTCAACGAAATAGCACTTTCAAAAGCTTGGATAGCTCTATTGGTACAAAACTCTCTGACTTTCTTTACCTCTGAACGTTGTACACAAATAGTGAAGGTGGTTCCAGCAATTGACCAAGATTCTTCACTGTTTTCCAAAGTCGCTATCTCTTGGGCATAATAGCCGGAGATACCCGGATGCCCCAAGGAGAACCATTTGCTTGCTAGCTCCTTGTAAGTGTCAATCTTTAGTGTGTCTTCCGTCGTGATTTCAGCTAAAGCTTCCTCCAATAGAAAAACTTCTGCTTGCTGTCCGGATGTCATCGTAGCTTTCGCCTCCTTAATCAACACATTGACATCCGTTTGTTCGGCATTCAGCAATCTTGACTTTTCAATTTCTTGCTGCGCCGGTGGCTTCGTTTTACAGCCAAAATAGAGTAAGAAGAATAAAAGTAGAGCAGATCCGCTTAGCCAATATTGTGCCTTAATCATGTTCATCTATTTTCGGAAACTCTCTACTATCGCCGAAGCAAGGTTATTCTCCGTCTTCTGGTAGAGCAGTAACATTATCTTTTACCTGCTCAACAAAAACCTTCGCAGGCTTAAAGGCAGGAATATAGTGTTCTGGAATTTCGATCGCCTTATTCTTCTTAATATGTCGACCAATCTTCTTTGCTCTCTTCTTTACGATGAAGGAACCGAACCCTCTTACATAAACGTTTTCCCCATC
>JAHQWA010000341.1 GCA_019634045.1 Saprospiraceae bacterium | reverse complement strand
TCTTGGGAAGTTCAAGCGCAAAGTGGGTTACGACAATATTCGGGTGAAATTCCACCCAGGAAATGTATAGGACCAATCAACAAAAGAAATAGATTATGGCTAAAATAACATTTATCACCAGCGAAGGGGAGACCATCGAAACTAACGGTAGTTCCGGCTCAATCATGGAATTGGCTGTTAAGAATAGTGTTAAGGGAATAGACGGCGACTGCGGTGGGGTATGCTCCTGTGCAACCTGCCACGTTCATGTGGATTCTGCAGATTTTGAACGTACCGGAGGCCCCGGAGAAATTGAGGCGGACATGCTGGAATTGGATGACAATGCTACGGAATACAGCAGACTTTCCTGCCAGCTGGAAATTAGTGAAGCTCTGGACGGACTGGTCCTCAAAGTCGCAAATTAGATATCCCACTCAGCCATGTCTGAAAACCTTCAGGAGAATCAATGCTGTGTCGTTATTGGGGCTAGTCATGCCGGGGTAAATTTCGCTTTTGCCCACCGTAAGGCAGGATGGTTGGGTAAGATCATATTGATCGATAAAGATCCCGAATTACCCTATCACAGACCCCCACTTTCCAAAGTTGCCCTGGCCCAGGATGCTGATGAAGAAGCTCAACCGCTTAAACCTGAAGAAAGTTATCAAAACGAAAACATTGAACTGCAACTTGGAAGGGAAGTCCTTACTATCAACAAAGATGAAAGAAAGATCATCTTAGACAATTCTGAGCACATAAAGTTTGACAAACTTGTCATCGCTACAGGTGGCCGTGCCCTAATACCTTCAATAAAAGGTATGGATAGCGTACCTAAAGTTTATACCATGAGAACAGCTGCAGATGCAGCCAGGATCCGGGAGTCGGTTCAAGAAAGTGAATTTAAACGGGTAGTGATTATCGGAGGAGGCTATATTGGACTGGAGGTTGCGGCTTCCTTGCGTAAAAGAGGTTGCCTGGTGAGCCTGTTGGAAAGAGAATCAAGATTGCTTCCACGTGTAACATCTCCTTACATCTCTGATTTTTTCACAAAGACACATACTGGCAAGGGAGTATCCCTTTTCACCGACAAAAATGTAGTTTCTTTAAGTGACGAGGGAGGAACAACCAAGGTTATCTGTGAAGATGGAACCAGCTATATAGCAGACCTCGTAGTAGTGGGCGTAGGGATTAGAATAAATATGGAGTTGGCCATTGAGGCTGGCCTCGAAGCGAAAAACGGCATAGAGGTGAACGAAAAATGTCAGACCAGTGAAGACGGCATCTATGCCATAGGTGATTGCTGTTGTCATTTCAGTCAACGATATCAGCGCTGGATCCGATTAGAGTCGGTACAAAATGCAGTAGATCAGGCCAAAATCGCAGCAGCAGTAATTTGTGGCAATGAACCGCCTGCAGAGCCTGTTCCCTGGTTCTGGTCAGATCAATACGAACACAAATTGCAGATGGTAGGATTATCCGAAGGATATAATGAATGTATTATAAGAGAAGAGATCGGGGACGATATTAAATTTTCCATCTGGTATTTTGAAGGAGACAGGCTTCTGGCTGTGGATGCTGTCAACAATGCCAGGGCCTATGTGGTGGGAACCAAATTGTTAAAGGAAAACCGAATAATAAATAAGCTAAATTTACAGGACCCCGCTACGGTGCTGAAGCCTCTGAACATAATTGCAGAATAATCTAATCAAAGAGCATATGCCAATTCATTCAAAAAGTGCCATTGCCAAAGGAGACGGCGATTTTATCATAGACGAAATCAGGATTGAGGATCCGGAGGAAGATGAAGTAGTGGTGCGGATGAAAGCTGCTGGTCTTTGCCATACGGATTACGATTCCCTGAGTTGGGGAAAACCCATAATCATGGGGCACGAAGGCGCGGGAGTCGTGGAAAAATTGGGACCGGGGGTAAGTGATCTAAAGGAAGGAGATCAGGTAATTCTGAACTGGGCCACTCCTTGTATGAGATGTTTTCAATGCCAGGAGGGAAATCAACACCTTTGCGAAGACAATTCCCCTGTGGTTGCTGGAGCTAATGGGTACACCCCTGGGCACGCCAGGCTGGAAGGATCAAGTTGGAATGGAAAACCCATTGAAAGGTCTTTCAATATCGGAACCCTTAGTGAATACACCCTGGTTAAAAGCTCTGCTTTGGTCAAAGTAGATGAACCAGATCTGAACTTCTCAGCAGCGAGTATTGTCAGTTGTGGTGTGATGACAGGTTATGGCTCAGTAGTACACGCTGCCAAGCTGGAAGCTGGAACTTCAGCCGTAATCCTTGGCTGCGGGGGAGTAGGATTAAATGTCATCCAGGCCGCAAAAATATCGGGAGCAGGTATGATCATAGCCGTCGACATCAATCCGGACAAACTTAAGATGGCCGAACAGTTTGGGGCTACACATACGGTTTTGGCAGACAAAGCCGATAAACAATTAGAGGCAGCAGCTAAGGAGGTAAAGGCCTTATGCAACGGCCGAGGCGCGGACTATGCCTTTGAATGTACCGCCATTCCTGCGCTTGGAGCTGCACCCCTGGCCATGGTACGTAATTCAGGTACAGCTGTTCAGGTGAGCGGTATTGAGGAGGAGATCATTGTGGATATGCGATTGTTTGAGTGGGATAAGATCTACATCAACCCTTTATATGGAAAATGTCGTCCCCAATTTGATTTCCCCAGGCTTATGAGGCTTTACAAAAACGGGTCGCTCTTATTGGATGAAATGATTACCCGGGAGTATCCTTTGGAAGAACTCTCCACTGCTTTTGATGATATGCTGAAAGGCAAAAACGCCAAAGGCGTCATCGTCTTTGATTAGTCCGTACTTCGGAGGAAAATTATATTTGATTACAAAAAACAGACAAAGTGAGTAGCTTCAATACAGTACAACTTTCGGATCAAAATTTTGAAAAGGATGGCCTGCGATTTCTTACGGTTAAATCTAAGAATCTAAAGGCCAGAGGAGATATTTGCTTTTATGTCCCAGAGGTCCCTGAAGATACCAACGACCTACCCATTTATATCTTGCTTCACGGAGTTTATGGCAGTGCCTGGGTCTGGGCGTTTAAAGGAGGAGCTCATCATACAGCCAAAAGATTAATATCTGAATCTCAAATTCGCCCGGCAATAATTGCAATGCCGTCTGACGGGCTCTGGGGCGATGGATCAGGATATATTTGGCATTCGGAAAAGAATTTCGCAGAATGGATCGTATCTGAAGTTCCCCTAGCGATCAGAGAAAATTGCACTTATGCCGGCGAGGATTCTCCTCTTTGTATCGGCGGACTATCCATGGGCGGCTTTGGCGCTCTAAGGCTGGGTGCCTTGTATTCCAAAAAGTTTAAGGCAATTTCTGCTCATAGTGCGATAACCCGTTTTGAGGAGATGGGTAGTTTTGTAGAGGAATCCTTGCATTCCTATACCCTTGAAGATGATGTAGTCAATGCCATAGAAGCGATCAGAAAAAATAAGGAGGATCTCCCGCCACTTCGTCTTGACTGTGGCCTGGAAGACGATCTTCTGGAGGCCAACAGAACGCTTCACAGCCAGCTGAAGGAATCAGTCATAGATCATATTTACGAGGAGTTCAATGGAGGCCATGAATGGCCATACTGGCAGAAACACCTGGAAAGCAGCCTGCGCTTTTTTGATAAACACTGTCGGGATTAGACTGGCATCACCTTTAATCCATAAATAAACGGGGAAGAAACAGGGATAGTTCCGGAAAAAGAGTTACAACTATAAGCACCAAAAGGCTAACCAGCAAAAAGGGCAGCCCGGCCTGACTTACTTTTCCCATGGATACTTTTCCAATACTGGCTGAAACAAAGAGGCAGACTCCCAAAGGCGGTGTGGTAAGACCGATCATCAGGTTGAGGAGAGCGATCACCGCAAAATGTATTGGATCCACATCTACAGCCAGAGCTACCTTCAATAAAATAGGGAAGAGAATAAGTAAGGCCGCAATGGTTTCCATAAAGGTCCCGACGAAGATCAGCAACAGATTAATAAGCAAAAGCACCACATACTTGTTCCTGGAAAAATCCAATATTTCTTCTGAAACAAGCTGAGGTAACTGTTCCGTGATCAGTATCCAACCAAATAAATTGGCAAAACCTATCAGGATCATCAGCGAGGCAGATGTTTTCATAGAATCCAGGATAATGACCTGAATATTTTTAATGTTTAGCTTTTTATAGACCAGGGTACCTATCAGTAAGGCATACAACACTGCGATGATAGAAGCTTCAGTAGGCGTAAAGATCCCTCCAATGATCCCGAAAAGAATAATAAATGTCATCAACAGCGACCAGAATGTATCCAGAAAACCCCTTAAAATCTGCCCAATAGAACTTCGTGGAAGTTTCGGAAAATTATTTTTGACCGAAATATAATAGGCCACTCCCATCAGCCCAAACCCAAGTAAAAATCCAGGCAAAGCACCAGCGAGAAATAATCGGCCTACGGAAAGACCGCTAAGCGTAGCGGCGATGATCATGGGAACACTCGGTGGAATAATGGGCCCGACAGTAGAAGATGCCGCAGTTACGGCACAGGAAAAACCGGCATCATAACCCTCCTTTTTCATGGCAGGGATCATAACGGCCCCAATACTTGCCGTGTCTGAAATAGCTGTTCCTGATATCCCGGCAAAAAGCATGGAAGCGGCGATATTTGCAAGGGCCAGACCACCTCTTATATGTCCGGTGATATGATTGCAGAAAGTAATTATTTTGGCCGTGAGCCCTCCGTGATTCATCAGGTTTCCGGCTAAGATGAAACCCGGAATACTCAGCAATACGAATACGTCTATCCCGGAATACATTTTCATTGGAACCACTATCAAAGGGATGCCTTTAAGGATGACAAATGTCAAGCTGGCCAATCCGAGGGAAAAAGCCACCGGAAATCGCAATACAAGACAAAGGACAAAAACTAAGAACAGTATCCAGATCATTCTCTTCTGTTTTGGTTGGACAGTAGTTTGAGAATATCGAAAAGCGCAAACACACTTACAGCTAATCCCATAATTACCATGCTGGTAAATGCTATGGCCATAGGTACTCCAAGGCTTGGTGAACGTTCAGGGATACCAACGATCACAAATGAGACTGCGTAAAACGTCAATACCAGAAAAAGTAGCAGAGAAAATATCGCTACAAGGAGATTTACAAACCGTTGTTGTTTGGTGCTCATTCTTCGAAAGACCAGGTCAAATTGAACGTAATAATGGTGTTTCATGGCCAAACCGGCGGCAAAACTTACCGCGTAGACAAAGAAAAAACGGGCGGCTTCTTCTGTCCAGGAAGGTGCAGTCTCCAGGAAGAATCGGGCATAGATCTGTATCAATGTTGCGCCTATAAATCCAGCAGTACTCAATAAAGTACCGAATTTCAGGAAACGACCGATGATCTTAGAAGTCCTTTTCATTTTTGAGTGTCCATTATATCCTGATAAACTTCTTTCATTTCGGGGGAAAGGCTTTCGTAAATGGCTTTACGGCAACGGTCCGCGAAGGCCCCCTGATCTACTTCTACAAAGATCATCCCGCGCTCTTTTAGCTCTTCCTGTACCTTTT
>JAHQWA010000340.1 GCA_019634045.1 Saprospiraceae bacterium | reverse complement strand
CCAACCTATGGGATCTATAGAGAGCGCAAAAGAACCGACCTCTCCGCCCATAAATTTGACTTGGATCATCATGGCTACCATTAAACTCAGGATATTCATAAAGGCCGAGACAATCCCAACGGTAAACACGGCGGCAAACTTGCCGGCAATGATTTCACTGACCTTGATGGGGGCCGTGAAGATAGTCTGTAAGGTTTTGCGTTCCTTTTCCCCAGCGGTAATATCGATAGCGATATAGATGCATCCAACAAAGATGAATAATAGGATGATCATCGGGAGGAAGGAAGCTAATGCTTTCCCGGCTTGTTCCTGATCAGAAGCCAAGTCGATTTGAGTAATGGCTAAGGGCTTAGCAAACTCAGGGTTTAGACCGGCGCCATCAATGCGGGCTTTTAACAGATTTTGGTTGACGCCCTGCAAAACGGTCCGGATCTGCCTACTGCGGAACTTTAGGAGATCCTTGGATTGATCGGCCAGGATCTGGATGGAGGCAGTGCCATTATTTTGCATCGTTTGATCAAAAGGAGCGTCTAGCTGGATACCGATGCCGTTGCTCATAGTATCGATGGTCGATTCATCGAACTCAGTAAAACTAAGGTTCAATTCTGTGCTCTGGGCTAGCGCTTCTTCGATGGTCGTTCCTTTGAGTTCAGGACTCAGCAGGACGTTGATAGATTGTGTACTAAGTTTTTCCTGTTGACTTTGTCCCACTTTCCCAATGAGAGTAAACAGGACGGGATAAAGAAAGAAGGGGAGAAGGATAATTAGATATAACATCCGCTTATCGCGCAGCACCTCTTTGAGTTCCTTGCGAAAAATGGCACTTATGATTTTGGTTCTCATGTTTCTGTTTTTGTGAATAGGATAGGCCGTGGTTCAATCGGATGAACTACGAATCCTAATTAACTAATTGGAAGAAGGCATCGGCTAAATTCTCCCTTTGCGTTCGCTGTTTAACTTCGCTAATGGTTCCGTAATGCTCCAACTTCCCTTGATGGATGATGGCAATACGGTCACAAAGTCGTTCAACTTCATCAAGATGATGAGTAGAGAAAATGATAGTTTTCCCTTCTTCCTGTGCCATTTTTTTAATGAACTGTAGGATAAACTCGCTGGCCATGATATCCAATCCAGTAGTGGGCTCATCTAGGATGACCACCTCTGGATCGTGCACAAGGGTTCGAGCAATAGACACCCTTTGTTTTTGACCAGTCGAGAGTTTTTCACAAAAACGGTCCTTGAAATCTGTGATTCCAAAGGCATCTATGAGCTTGTCTATTCTAGCACTCAAGGTCGCCTTGGGAACTTCATACAATTGACCAAAATAAGTGAGTAATTCAACGGGCTTGAGCCTTCTGTATAGATCCATGTCACCGGTCAGAAAGCCTAAAGCGGATCGAGCTTGCTGTTGTTGCTTATCCATCGAATGGCCAGCAATAAAAGCCTCTCCTCCCGAAGGGGTGAGTAGCCCGGAAAGCATGCGTAAGGTGGTTGTTTTACCGGCACCATTAGGGCCAAGCAGCCCAAATACCTCACCGGCTTTTACATCAAAGCTGAGCGCATCTACAGCGCGGAAGGTTCCGAAGTTCTTGGTCAAACTTCGGGCTTCAATTTTTACTTCCATATGATTTTAAGTTGGTAGTGGTGGTTGATGGGGTACGGCACTATTGAGGCTTAATCATACAGATCGCCTAGGCCTTTTTTACACAGTCAGGTGGTGGGTATGGGCGCAATATGGTCAAAGGCAGATAAACGGAAGAAAAATTTCGACTCGGGTAGATTAAAACTCGATTGGGGGAGAGAAAAAGGGAATCCTGGTGAAGCGCCAGAATAAGAAAAAGCTGCTGAATACTCGAACTCAGCATTCTATTCCTGGTACAGGTGTAAAGATGCAGAGTTGGTATCAGCAGCTGCAAAAGGTGAATTGAAACTTGATATATTTTATCACCTTATAAAACTACTAGTGAGTGTTTTGATTGTATGACTTGTGCTTCCCCGGTATCTTAGTTGGAAGGGGGCTAGGAGGAGGTTGTCGAACCAGCCAAGATTTATTTGACCCGAAGTGCAGGATTCAATTCAAGAGGGCTATAGTTTCCAAAATTTGATTGGTGTGTCGCATACTGTGACCAGCAATGACGAGCAAAAGTTGATATGCATCGGCTTTGCCATAAGGCGATTTACCATAGTGTGTACGTAGCGGTAGCTTCTTGTCTTCTAAAAAGGCGAAGATTTCCGTCCGAGAGGCATTAAATGCCTCGATGAGTTTAGTCTTGGACAGTTCTTTGCCACTCGGTGGGAGCGGGGTGTTAACTTTATTGCCACGATCAGTGATCTTGCACATCAGCCAGCCATCTCGGGCGCTAAGATCATCCGTCCCCGCAGGCTCATTCAACGCCTTTTTGACTTGCATAAATACGGCCTTTTCAGCCTGTACGATATGCTCCATACATTCCGCAGGAGACCAGCCGTCATTGGCGGGGGTAGATAACCATTCTGTTTCATTGAGGTCGTTTAAGGTCTTCAGCAGGTCCTGCTGAGTGACTTCAAGGTAGTCCAACAGGAAAGATCTTTCCTCCTTGGATACTTTACCAGATTGAGCAGCGACCTGGAAGATGCCAAAAGCGAGTAGTAATGAAAGTAAACTGTACTTCCTCATATGTATATGATTATGGGTGATGAAAAATTTCAATAGCTTCGACCGGGAGCCTTTGCCTAAACCCCATCCGTCATCGAATCCATTGTCCTACAAAGGTCTGGCTTGCCAGCAGGAATTGCCCTTGCCTTATGAGCCAAACTGGGGCTGTTTTTGTGACAGAAGGAGGGCCTTGCTAAGCTAGCCTTGGTGATTCGGTAAGAATCAATACCTGAAATTGCTTTCTTTGGAACAAAATTTCTACTTTCAGGGGCGGTATATAAGGACAAGCACCCATGAAAAAAAAGACGACGAAAAAGAAGAAGAATAAGCCTAAGCAGAAAGAGAATCTCCTTTCGAAATATGCAGCGCTATGGCTACTACTGATCAGCTTTATCCTGTACTTGCCCTCTGTTAACCTGGGCTTCACAGAGCTGGATGATACCATCTTTATCAATGAGATGAGCAGCTATAATCAGGATCCAGGAAATATATTTCATTCCTTTACTCGGGGCGTTTTTAGCGAAGAAAACGATACTTATTATCGACCGCTTTTGTTGGACTCTTTTATTATCAATGCCTTTTTCTCTAAAGAGAATATCGCCGGATTCCACTTTGTCAATATCTTGCTGCACCTGCTCGCCGTCTGGTTCTTATTTTCCCTCTTACAACAGTTGGGGATTCAAAAAATGACGGCCTTTTGGCTGAGCTTGATTTTTGCCGTCCATCCGGTTTTGACCCAAGCGGTGGCTTGGATTCCAGGACGAAACGATACGCTGTTGGCCATCTTTGTCTTCCCTTTCTTAAAGGCTTGCTTACAGTACCGGCAAAGTCCCGAATTAAAACTTTTGCTCCTTCAAGCCGGGACCTTGTTGGCTGCGCTCTTTACCAAGGAAACGGCTTTGTTTGCTTTGCCTGCGGCCTGGTTGCTAAGCGTTTTTCTTTCTGATAAAAAGTGGTGGGATGGACCAACGCTCCGCATGTATGCCGTTTGGATAGGCAGTGCTGCGGTTTATCTGCTAGCCCGTTCTTTGGCCAGCTTGGAGCAGTCGGGCCTGGCGTTTGGAGAACTGATAGGTGCTGCTTTTGGGCGGATTCCGGTCTTGCTTGCTTATTTTGGAAAGGTCTTTTTGCCGGTGAACCTGAGTGTTTTTCCCATGATTGGTGATATGACATTGATCTATGGCATTATCGCTACGGCCTTAGTCGGTGCATTGATCTTTTTCTCCCGTGGTAACAATTTGCGACGCATGCTGGTGGGCTTCCTGGTTTTTGTCTTGTTTCTGATTCCTGCCTTGATGGTACCTGATGCTCTGAACAACCAGGATTTTGAACATCGCCTTTACGTACCGATGTTGGGCCTACTTTTGCTTTTAAGTGAAACCATTCTGTTCAAAAACAAACTTTCCAGCCGACAAATGTCCATGGCTGCGGGAGGAGTGGCACTGATCTTTGCCGTCATGAGCCTGGTTAGGATGCCTGTGTTTAATGACCCAATCACCTTCTGGTCCGCAGCGGTAGAGAGCTCTCCGAATTCTGCCTATGCCAATATGATGTTGGCGGCTCGCCTGGATGATACGGATATGAATAGAGCTTCCTCCTTAATGCAAAAGGCTTATGATTTAGATCCCAATCAGAAATATATCAATTACTATATGGGTACCTTGCAGGTGATGCAAGGGAAACTCCTGGAGTCTGAACCCTTCTTTTTGGAAGAGATAAAAAGGTCAGACTATTACAAGTGTTATTCACACCTTGGTCAAATTGCTTTCCAGAAACAAGACCCCACAGCTGCCATTCAATACATGGAAAAGTATCTGGCTGTAGATACCCGGAATGCTGAAATGAATAATAACCTTTTGATGCTCTACTTTCAGACGAATCAAATGGATAAAGCACGCCTGCACGCCCAAGGCATGCAAAACAAGCGATTGGTCATTCCAGAACAATTTCGAACACAGCTAGGGATGTAGTGTCAGACCAATTCAGAAGCTTCGTGGGGCTGCACTATCGAGCTAGGGTCACGTCTCCCCGCCTGATCTGTATGCCCTTTTCCCCACAAACCTTAACTTCCATTTCAATCGTGTAGACATACACGTCAGAAGGGGCTGGAGATCCATTATGCATGCCATCCCAAACGGAATTTGGGCCTTGGCTTTCATACACCACCTGCCCCCAGCGATTCCAGATCCGCATGTTCAGGATTTCGACTTCTTCATCCTCGTTCACATCTAGGTCTGTATACGCTTTAAACACGTCATTATAGGAATCCCCATTCGGAGTAAATACATTCGGGACTTTAACCAGGCCTGTTAGAGATCGGATGTCGTATTCATACTCATCAAAGAAACAGCCCCGAACATCGCCAATGGCTAGGGTGAGTAAGCTATCTCCTTCGTTTACCACGTAGGGTAAAGGAGGTGACCAGCTGAATTCGTATAAGCCATCCGGATTGGGCGGGTCCGGGAAACTTAGCGATTCTCCGACGCATATACTGGTATCCTGTCCGCTCCAGATGAGGGGCTCAATTACATAGATGAAGCCCTCGACTTCCGCCGTACACCCTAAGGAATCACTCACTTGTACGCGATAGGAGGTAGTCACGTCTGGGAGTACTCGCGGTGTGCCTAGGCTAGGGTCATCCAAAATATTGGGACCGATCCAATTGAAAGTATAGTCCTCCTGTGGTGAGACCAAACTTAGCTGAGTCGTATCACCTTGACAAATCGTATCCTGTTGAATCAAGATATCCTCCAACTCCACAATTGAGACCTGCTTGGCTAGTGTGTCTTTACAACCGATGTCAGAGTTGGCAACTGCCAACTGAATCTCATATTCGCCCGGAGAGAGCACGATGCTTGGGTTCTGCTCCGTGGAGATCATCCCATTCCCAAAATCCCAACTAAATTCATTGGCCTGTGTGGAATTTTCATCAAGACTTAAAACAGTGGCACAGAATACACTGTCTAAGCCACCATTAATTAGGAAATCAGCGCGCGTCTCAAAGATGGTGATGGGTTTCGTTATTGCCGTTAGGCAATCATTCTCCGCGCTGCGAAGAATCAGCGTTACGGGCCTTGGCCCTAATACCGGTATATTTTCATACGTATGTAGGACGGGGCTTTCTCCGTCCACCAAAGGACTTCCATCTCCAAAATCCCAGCTAAAACTATTTACATCGGCAGTGTCTAACAGGGTAAATGTAGCCGAGCCCCCTTCACAAATGCCTTCTGGGTCGAAAGTAAAATCTCCTTCTGGGCCAATTAAAGTGATACTGCTATAGGCTGTATCTGCACAGCCAAAGGTAGTGGCGCTGATCAGCCTAATATCAAACGTACCTTTTTCAAAAGAGGCCAACGGACTTTTATCCGTCGACTGCTGCCCATTGCCAAAATCCCATTGGTGGAATAGAATCGATGAAGCCGTACTGCCATTGATGAACTGTACCTGACTCGGAAAACAAACAAAAGGATCATTGTCAACGCTACTGGTGAATTGTGTCTCCGGTGGTGCCTGAATACTCGCCAACACCGAATCCACGCCGCCACAACCACTACCTATTTCCGCGAAGCTCATCCGCACAATGTAATTTCCCTCAGCAGTATAACGATGTGTATCATTGATACCCGAACCCAGAGATCCATCATCATAATCCCAACTAAACTCAAGCCCCGAACCACCATCAGTATAATCGACCCCAAAGAATTGTATCTCCTCGCCAATGCAGGCATTGGCAAAAGGAGGATCGGTGATAATGAAACTTCTTGGTTGATAGACGACTAAAGAGTCAACTGTTTGAGAGGTACAACCCAAGGCATCTTCCACCATTAGACGTACGGTGATTGTATCTCCTTCAACAAAACCACCATCGTAGGTATGGCGAGGGTTGGCTTCATTGCTAAATGTACCATCTCCAAAACTCCATTCATAGCTGCTTATCAAGGTATCTGCCTGGGTTTGATCCGCGAAACTCACTTCCGCAGGGAAGCAGATGAAGTTATCGTTAGCCGTAAAGGCCGCCTCGATGTCAAAAATCTTTAACTGCTGCGAACTAGTATCTGTGCAGCCGTTGATATCTTCTGTAACTAAGCGGATGGTCTCCTCTCCTGGCCTGCCAAAAGTAAACTGTAAGGTATCCAGATGGGTCTGGATCGGCCGGCCCGAAATATCAAACAGCCAGGTATAGCCTTTCCAACATGTTGTATCTACGTTGAGGGAAGCTCGTGCATCTAAGTCAAGCTTTGTACCTATACAAATTGCCGCTTCGGCGATGGTGAAATTAGACTTGATATCCCGTACATGGATAATGGTAGTATCCTCAGATGCGGCGCAACCCGAGGCTGGATTTTCGGCTCGTAAGATGAGTTGAAAGTCCCCGGTATCGGGATATACGTGGGTGATTTGATTCCCCGTACCTTTCAGTCCATCACCGAAATTCCATTTGAGTGAACTGGCATCATAGCTGGAATCAATCAAGGTGTAAGAGAACGGATCACTGCAGTCCACTTCATAGTCAATCTTTGCAATGGGCCCCTTTATCAAAATGAGATCATTTTTTGTTGTACTGCTTTGACAGCCATTGTATTCCACGGTGAGCGTCACATCCATGGGGCCGGCCTCCTCGGTAAAAGTCCAAGAAAGTTCTGGTTCTTGAAAGCAGTGGAAAGTCCGACCGCCATCTGTTTCAAAATGCCAGGCATCTATACTATCGGGTGGGGTGAGATTGGTGAATTGCACCGTCTCCCCCGGGCAAATTTCCGTTTGGTCGACACTAAAGTCCGGATTGAGATTTTCACCTACCTCTATCCTGAGGGCGTAGGAAGTATCTATGCAACCTGCTTCATTGGCAATATTTAGAACGACATCATAGGTGCCAGGATCAGTGTAAGTATGGGTATGTGGTTCATCGGAATCTAAGGAAGCAGTGGAGCCATCGCCATAGTCATATTGCCATTCTAGTATTGGCTCCATCGAACGGCTAGAATCCGCAAAGGTCACCACCAAGGGAGCACAGCCATCGATGCGATCAGGCATGAAGAGGGCATTGGGCATAAAGATTGTATCTGGGGCAAAAAAGGTATCTCGGCAACCGGAGAAATTCTGAACGAATAAGGTGTTGTACAATACCTTCCGTCCATTCTCTCCGTAAATACTAGAATCCGGAATTACGAATTGATGACTCGGACGCTGCTCTGTAGAGACCTCGGCATCGGCAAACACCCAGATGTAGGTTTCCGCACCCAGATGATCGGGCTGGAAATTAATCAGCAGGGAATCATTGCACGTATAGGAAGGATCTGAGGTGAAAGAGGCATCGGGTTTGTCGACAAATACGGTGATGGTGGTGTCGGATTCGCAGCCTCGTACGGGGTCGGTCACCCTTAAAGTCACCGGAAAGAAGCCCTTCTCCTTGAAGGTGACGAATGGAGATTCTTCGGTAGAAATAACAGGACTGGCTGCGCTACCGAAATCCCAGCGATAATCTCCAGGGTCTGATAAGTTCGTCAGGCGCACAGTATCCTCTACGCAAAAGGTGTCGCGGATGCTGAAATTAGCCAAGGGCTTTCCGATGTTCACTTGAGAGGCAAAAGAGGCTTGACAGCCGAGCTCGTCCGTTGCGCTTAGGGTGACAGTATAGCGTTCATATTCCGTATAGGTTTGGCTTGGGGGATTAATGGCGGTGGAGGTTTGTCCATTGCCGAGGTCCCAGCTAAACTGTAGGCTTTGATCAGCGGAGGTATTGTTGAAGGTCACATTTAGGGGCGGATCACAGGTAGTGGGTAAGGGCGGGCTGGTCGTAAAACGAACATTCTCCACTCGGTTAACTTGGATGAGCTCCGGGAAGTTTTTGGTGACATCGCAGCCTTGTTGATTGGTAGTGATAGACAGAGAAGGGGTAAGGACGCCCGCTACCTCATAAGTATGAGTGACAGCTGTGACTCCAGTATCACTTCCTCCATCCCCAAAGCCCCAACTAAATCGATTCACTTCAATTAGATCGTCAATTTGGGAATTATTAGTAAAGGTTACTTGCAGGGGGGCACAGCCAAAAGCGGTATCGATCGCAATATCTAGTTCCGGCGTAGGAAGAACTTGAATGCTGATCGAGCCGATAATGGGTTGGTCGGCTCCTGCGCGGAAATTCACCGTATACATGCCTGGCTCTGTGTAAGTCGTAGCCGGCAGTGCCAGGGTGGAGGTTACGGTATTTCCGAAATCCCAGAAATAGGCATCAACATTATTAGGTGGAATAAAATTAACGGTCAGGGGCGGACAGCCTGATGTAATCGAGGCCGTCTGGGCGGTGATAAGCATAGGGAAGGCCCCAAGGCACATGACACCTATG
>JAHQWA010000339.1 GCA_019634045.1 Saprospiraceae bacterium | reverse complement strand
GCTTTCTCCTCCGCCAAAGTGACACTCTGTTCTGCATTCTGCGTACGCAAGGCTAGATTTTCTTTTTCCTTCTGAAGCGTCTCGTACTGAATGTCCATTTCATTGACCTTTTCCTTTAGTTGGTCTTTGTGTTTTTGCTCATTTTCCTTTAGTAGTCGATCCTGATATTCGTAGGCCAGCTTGTATTCACTTCTGGCAGAAAGAGTCTCTGGCAGGATACTAAGAAAAGAATTGACCAGGTTTTTTGCTCCAATTTGTTCTGCTGCTCGTATACCATCCAACAAGATTGCATTGGCTTCATCATAGCGCTCCTGTCGTTGGTAGAAGCTGCCTAGAAAAAACTTAAATCGTGTATTATCAAAAACGGGGACATCCTCCATTTCTATCGCCTCCTTAAAATACACTTCGGCTTCTTCGAAGGCTTTGGCAGCTTCCGCTACATTAGCAAGATTGGTATAGGCATAAGCTACCAGTACATTATTTTTCATCTTCCATCCACCATCCAGTGCGGCCCTGGCATGGTAATTAGCGGAATCTAATTGGTTGTTCTTTTCATAAATACTAGAAAGCGCTAGATCCGAAATCACAGATAGTCTCCCTTGCTTGTACTGCTTGGCCAGTCGATTGGCCTTTTTGACATAGAAGTCATGTTTCTCGTGATCATCTAATAATAGAAAGACCGTAGCAATGTTAAAATAAGGAGCGGTATTCAAAGAATCCCGCCCTAGAGATTCATTAAAAGCAATGGCCTTAAAATAGAGTTCTGATGATTCCTTTAATTGCCCTTGATCCCTCAGTGAGTTGCCCCAGTCGTTGTATAAGCGACTGGCCTCATTGAAATAATCTTCTGATAGGAAAGTATTAACTGCCTGCTCCGCATAAACCGCAGCCGAGTCATAGCTTCCCGTCATATAGAAACTATAAGCGATCACACGTAGCGCATGACCTTGTTGGCGAATATCTCCAGTAGCTAGGCTAGCGCGGTAAGCCGCTCTACCCAGGGGCATGGCTCTTGTGCTGTCACTTTTGTTCCACCAATATTGTCCTTGATCAAGTAAACATTCAATACGAAGCGAGTCTGGAGAAAGGGTTGAACAATCCACCAGTGTAGTATCCGAGGCAGCCCAGGCATGAGTATTGACTACCAAGCTCACCACGGCTAAGGCCAGGAAAAGTTTCTTGTGCAGCATGTGTTGGATCAAATGAGCTCCAGTATCTTCAGACTTACGAGATATAAGAATCGCGTCTAAGAAGCTAAACTGGAGTGAGATATTGTATGATCCAAAGTTACGGGATAAATGCGTAGCAGACTTAGCGGTAAACCGCCAATTTTCTGGCCTAGCTAACGGGCCAAGCCCTACTAAAAGTCATCCTTACCTACTAAACCTGTTAGCCAGAATAGTTACGGCAACATCCCCCATTACTGCATTTTCCGGTCGAGGGTAGGCCGCACTGAAGACACTCAGGTCACGACGAGTCAGAATCCTAATATTCTCTTCGGAAATATTCTGATTCTTATCTTTTACTCGATCAAGCGAGAGTTTGAGGTGCTTTGCCAGGAAAGGATAAACCACCATCCGCTTACTTTCACCATAATCGTGTCCTTCCCGATAAAAATGTACATTTTCAACTTTATCTTCCTCGCCGAAGATCTTATAGATTCTTTCAATATGGGGAAACTCCACATCAGGTGTATTCTTAGTCCAATCTTCCCCATCTGACACCAATAACATAGGCCTCGGAGCCGCTAAGGCAGCGATCTCGACATTGCTGGTCTGAAAACCAGGCGCCTTATGAATGGGCATCCCACTTTCGCATGAGCATCCCCCAAAGAAGTGCGCTGAAACCTGTACAACCGGCACTGAGACGCGAATGCGCTGATCCAAAGCAGTAAGCAAGAAGGTCTGCGTTCCTCCACCAGAGGCACCGGTAATCCCAATGCGGAAATCATCAACGACACGAAGGCTCTGCAAAAAATCAAGAGCGCGCATGCTATTGATCAACTGCAACTTTAAGGCCTTAGGGTGTTCATGGCTACATTGCTCGGAATCACCATAGCCTAGCATATCATAAGCAAATACTACTGCTCCCATACGAGCTAAGGTCGCACATCGCTTCTGCACATCTTCTCGGAAGCGTCCGTAGTCTCCAGGCTTTTTCCAATGACCATGCGGGCTTAAAATAGCCGGCCGTCTTCCCTTGTATCCAAGGGGCATATATAAATTACCTGTAACAAAAAGGCCTGGTAAACTTTCGAAGGCCACATTCTCTACAGTATATCCATCCATTTCTCTTTTACTATGCCGAAGTGCTTTAAACGATACCTTTGGTAAGCGTTTAGGCAGTTCTGCGCCCTCTCTCATGACTTTTCGAATCTTAATGGCTCTTTCTTCCCATTCGTCCAAATTGGAATAGCTTTTGGCCCAATGTTTCAGAGCATCTTGAGCTCTTTCTTCAGTGAAGTAGTTTCCTTGGCAAAGTCGCAATTTATTTACAGGGGCTTGGGCGTGTAAAGGGCTAATGGGGAATAGGGTTAGTAGCAGTAGAACGCTACAATTAAATAAAATCTTCATGTTAAGTATTTTCGTTGAAGCTGAGTGTTTGTTTGCTGTTTGCTGTCACTTTCCAATTCAGGCTGGGCCTCACCTGCTGCATACGAGCCTGTTAAGCACCTCTAATCAAAGATAAAACTCTCGCCTAATTCTGTTGTGTCGGGGGGACGGGTCTACTAAGGAGTATGATTCAAATTTAGGGCCAGTGATACGACTCAAAATAGTGCATATATGGCACAATCTTAATATGCGTAAGGGAGTTTCTAATTCTCTTAAACTATATACGAGCACACAATGTTGCATTTGATTCGACCAGATGCAAAGGCAGTTCCCCCTTTGATAATTGTCACTTACATGTCATTTACTTCACTGGTTTACAGGCCTTAAGAATAGTTTAACAAGGACGCAACACTTTTTAACAAAAGCCAGGCATTATGAAGTTGTTACATAAATAAAGAGCATTAAATCATTTTTTGACTTAATCCTATCCCATTGAACCTTTTTTAAAAAGAGCGTAATGAGAGCTAAACATTTTATCCTAACCCCAGTAGTATTTTTGCTAACCATCACGGTGGCCTCTGCCCAGTATTTCGGCCGTAATAAGCCGAATTATGAAAAATTTGATTTCAAAATTCACCAGAGTGAACATTTTGATATCTACCATTACCTTGATAATCCAGAATATCTTAAAGAACTAGCTGCACAGTGTGAGCATTGGCATCATCTGCATCAATCGATCTTACACGACACTATTGAGCAAAAGAACCCGATGATCTTTTACAACAACCACGCTGACTTCCAGCAAACCAATACCATTGGAGGTAGCATCGGTGTTGGAACCGGCGGGGTGACCGAAGCTTTCAAGAACCGGGTGATCATGCCATTAGCTATGTCAAATCAGCAGACCCATCATGTTCTTGGACACGAAATGGTACACGCCTTTCAATACAACATGATACTAAATGGTGATTCTACCAATCTACGAAGCTTAAGAAACCTTCCCTTATGGATGGTAGAAGGCATGGCGGAATACATGTCTATTGGTGGTGTGGATGCCCATACAGCCATGTGGATGCGCGATGCTGTGCTTCGTGATGATATTCCTACATTGGATCAATTGAACAATCTAGGAAAATATTTCCCTTATCGATATGGCCAAGTATTTTGGGCCTTTCTAACGGGCTTACGCGGAGATGAGATCATCGCTCCCTTCTTTAAAGCTACGGCCATGTTCGGAATAGATCGCGCCAGTGTGATGGTTTTAGGGATGAAAAAAAAGGACCTCTCCAAGCTTTGGGTAGATGCCTTCCGTAGACACTTTGGCAAAAACCTAGGCGACAAAAAGGAAAAACTTGTTGGCAAGGCTTTGATCACCTCCGCTAATGGCGGCCGCCTGAACATTGCACCAGAGATCAGTCCGAATGGACAGTATTTGATCTTCCTTTCGGAAAAAGACCTTTTTTCTACTGATCTCTTCCTCGCAGATGCCAAAACAGGCAAAATCATTCGAAAAGTGGCGAGTGCTAGTCGGGAAGGACATATCGATGACTTCAACTATATTGAATCCTCCGGAACCTGGTCGCCCAATAGTAAAGAATTTGCCTTCGTCGGCATTAGCAAAGGAGATAATATTTTGATCATTAAAGAAGCTGCCTCGGGCAAGACGGTAAAAGAAATAAGGCCTAAAGGGCTACCTGCTTTCAGTAATCCCGCCTGGTCTCCAGACAAGAAAAGCATTGTGGTAACCGGCTTAGTGAATGGTCAAACGGACTTGTACTCCATCCGCGTTTCATCCGGAAAAGTTACGCAGTTAACAGATGATCGCTTTGCTGAGATTCACCCTTCATGGTCGATGGATGGGAATTTTATCTTCTTCTCTACCGACGAACAAAGCATGAAGAACGGTCGCACCAATGGCAAATGGGCTTTCAACTTGGCAGAACTAGATGTGGCAAATGGTTTGAAAAGTCATGTTAATATATTCCCAGGTGCAGACAACCTTAACCCTGAACAGGATACAGCAGGTAATATCATATTCTTATCTAACCGAGATGGATACCGCAATATTTATCGATATCAACCATCTACGGGAGAAGTATTCCGGATCACTGATCTCTTGACAGGTGTTAGTGGCATCACACATCTAGCTCCAGCGATTAGCATGGACCGCAAACGCAATAGACTCGTTTACACCTACTTTTCTGGCAACAGATATCAAATCTACCAGACTAAGCTGGAAAGAATGGAGGCACATTCCGTAGATCCAGGCGTGGTTGATTTCACTGCAGCACAGCTTCCTAAACTGAATAAGAAGGTCCAAAGAGTAGTCGATCACCAATTGGCAGATCTAGACGAAATGGAAGCCCAACCCGCCCCAAGCTTGGTTGAGAAAGATTACCGCCCCCAATTTAAATTGGATTACGTAGGCGGTAGCGCCGGCGCGGGAATCGGAAGTAGCCCTGCCTTTGGTACCACAACAGGATTAGCGGGAGGTGTGGATCTGCTTTTCAGCGATATCCTCGGTAATAATCAATTGTTTAGTAGTCTTTCTCTAAATGGTGAGATAACCGACTTAGGAGGGACCGTAGCCTATATCAATCGCAACAGTCGAATTAATTGGGGAGGCGCCCTTTCCCATACGCCCTTCCGTAGTATTCAAGGAGGATATCTCGGTGTAGATACTTTATTCATCGGAAATGATGCCTTCCAACTAGCAGATCGCTATCTATTTGATGTGACTCGGATTTTTGAGGATAAAGCTACGCTGTTCGCACAGTACCCCTTCAGTACGACCTTACGCCTAGAGGCCGGAGCATCCTTTTCCAGGTACAGTTTCCGGGTAGACCGCTTGGACAACTACTATGATGCCTTTGGTAACTTGATCGCGCAGGATCGGCAAAAGCTGGACAATGCTCCGCCCGCCTTTAATCTAGGGAATGTACAATTAGCTTTGGTCGGTGATAATGCCAACTTTGGGCTAACAGCTCCCCTATCGGGGCATCGCTACCGATTCGGTGTGGAACAATATTTCGGCGAATTCAACTATACAGCGGCTACAGCAGATTACCGTATTTATCGATACTTCAAGCCCGTAGGGCTGGCCTTCCGCGCCCTACACTACGGCCGCTACGGTGGGAATAGCGAAGGACTTTTCCCTCTATATGCTGGTAGTCCATGGTACTTACGGGGATTAAACTCAGCCGCAGCACAAGATATTTTTGTACAGAACGGCCGCTCCTTCGATGACCTACTCGGAAGTAAACTCTTGGTGACCAATTTTGAGGTCAGAATTCCATTTTCTGGTCCTGAACAGCTGGCCTTGGTCAAATCCAAGTTCCTATTCTCAGATCTAAATTTCTTTGTAGATGGAGGGGTCGCATTCAACACCTTCAATGAGCTAGTGGAAGATAGTCGGGACATCCGATACCAAAGAGCCAAACCGATTTTCACGGCAGGTGCTTCGGTACGAGTGAATCTATTCGGCGCCTTGGTATTGGAGCCCTACTATGCCGTTCCTCTAGTCAAGGAAACAAAAGGGGTCTTTGGCCTGAACATCATCCCTGGCTGGTAGGCCCTTGAACTGTTGTACGTAGTAACTACGTACAACAGTTTTAAACTATTCCCATCTTTTCACATCATGCCGCTTTCGAAAACTCTTATCCGCATACAAGCCACTAAGTTGAGTTTTATTCACAATCATATTTTTACCATGTGATTGCCCCCTCAGCATTTCTCCATAATCACCGAAATCTCCGATCATGATAAATTTTGGTGCAACGTGAATCTCGCGTTGGGGTCCACTATTGATACCGAAGTTTGCTACTATTAGATTCCGGTAGGAGGTTTCCAGTGATTTATCCAAGATTTTCCCGTTTACCACCACTTGATTCTCATAAAGGCCAACAATTGCCTTCCTATGCATCCTAGACATCAGCTTATCCTTTACAAGTTTTGTCATTAACTTCCTTTTCAGGCGTTTCATCTTTGACCATTGCAGTAAAGGCAAGGCGTTGGTAGCCTTCAACTCCTCTTGCTCAAGTATTACAACACTCTTCACATGTCCTTTTGCTGCCGCCCTACTACGGACCAAAGCTTGTCCTAAAGTCATTCCTTTAGACACCTCTTCTTCAGGGAAGATGGAAGCCTTAAACTCAGTTAAACTTGGCATCTGCTCAGGGTTTATACTCAAGCCCTTAAATAAGCCCTCTTCTGTATAACTACCCGCTCCAAAAAATTGGCGACTGATGACCAAATATCGCCCCTGGCAAGGAGGAATAGTACTATATAGGAAATTTGCATACCTGGAAAATAATGACTGATCAAGCCTCTGACCATTGACCCGAATCTCTCCACCTGGCACTTCCACCAGGACATTCTGTTTGATACTATGGATTAAATGATCCTCTTGCAGCGCAAGCAGTAATTCTTGCTTAAATGTGCTGATTGCTCGACTCCCCTGGTGTGGAATGGGGGCACAGCGAGTTATTTCCAGCGCAGGCTCATTCTCTGTCACAGATTGAGGAAGCGATTTGGGTAATCGAAGAAAATCTAATGTAGGGGTAGGAGGGGCAACTTCCGTTTCGACTGTTAGCTCCGCGCTTGTGTCCCTTTCATCGGAGCGCTTTGGCGCTACTACCTCATAGGCATCTCTTTCTTTCGCAGCAACTAAAACGGCCACTTGGGGGCGCTCCGGTTCTGTTGGTGAAAGCGTATTATCATTTGAAGTAACCGAAGTTAACTCCACAGGGTCCATCAAAAGAGTAGCAGTTTGGATCTCTTGTTCTGCTTTTGTAGGAAGAAATAAACTTGCTACCGCAAGGCTTATAGCTATGGCACTCATCAATATCGAATTTAAATTGAAGTAATGGAGCCAGTTTTTCCACCAAGGCAGGGCAGGTAGTGTAGTAATCAAGTGTTCTACCTGTTCCAGGCTGAATTCGGTCGGCGTTGTTCTAAGGGCATGGAATGCCTCCTCTATGTGCTGTCCAGATCTCATACAACGATACTTTGAACGGTTTTCAAAACACTAGTTAGCGGCTTACTTTGACCTTTCTCTTGCATGAATAGTCGCAATTGCTCTCGACCACGGCTAATTTTAGTTTTCACCGCCCCTACGGAGCTATTTTGCATCACTGCAATTTCTTTCATGCTAAATCCACTGATTTCAAAGAGAATGAGAGCATCGCGCTGATGGCCAGGCAGGCGATCCAATTGTCGATATAAGAGGTCAATGTCTAGTTGAAGCTCAGGCGAAATCCCTTGTGTCGCGAGCTTATCCTGATGCTTTTCCACCCATTCTGTCTTAAACTTGCGTTTCCGCCATTGACTAATGGAACGATTCCTTGCCGCCCGAATGAGATAGTGCAGTAATTGCCCCTTTTTCGATATCCGATCAAAATGCTGAAAGGCTGAAAGCAATACATCTTGTACCAAGTCCTCCGTATCCATTTTGCCATATGCCAGCGCTGAACAATAGCGGATAAAAGGCTCGTGGCAGGATGCATACGCCTTCATAAATTGGGCCTGTTTTTGATCTACCATACGATGGAAATAACTGTTTTCAAATGGATAGTCGCAACAGAGGGGAAAAGGTTACATGAGGGGTAAATTAATGTTGAATACAAATTGGAAAATGAAGAATTACAATTGCCCATTATCAATTATACCCTATTCATTAAAAAAGCGTAGCCGCTGAGCCCCATTGTGCCAAATGGCTTTGCCAAGTTTTCTCAGCTTTTCGAAATCCTGAGGCACAACTTTAGCAAAAATATTTCCTGCATCGAGGCCTTTCCCTTCTCCATAATAAATGCCCATGCAGCCAGCCACATGATTGCGACTGGGAATTATAGGTCCTATGACCACTTCTCCAGGCGATACAAATACGGAAGCATTTTCCTGGGGAATCTCCAAGCGTGGTGCATCACTAATCCAAATCTCCAGACCAGAAACACTCGCGTGAATCCAGTTCCGAGTAAAAGGCAAGCTCCCAAGAAAAGCCTGCACCGTTTCAGGGGCCTCCTCTTGATAAAGGACAAACTCCAAGAGCATTTTGTCTTTAGTTTCTACAAAAAATGTATTCATCAACTCGCTTGTCTATGTCTAATTTTGAAAATGGTGTATAAATGATGACTCTCATGCAGCAGGAAAAATCGTAACCAATCTCGGATGCTAAGGGCTCCCAGTACAGGGTGAATTCCCTGGCGCTCCCATTCTGCTGCACTAAGATTTTCGAAAAATTCGATCAAATCTAACCTATCCCGTTCAAGTCTCTTCATTAGTTGGCCTTGCTCTAGCGCTTGCCAAGCGGTGAAGCCTGGGTCATCTTCTGCCTTATATCTACCCAACTCAGGTTTTTCCTCGGAAAGAATCAGGAGTAAACGTTGCAAAAATACTTCTTGGTATCGGGCCAAGTGAGCCAGGTTTTCGAGTATAGACCATTTGTCTGGATGTTGCCGGCTAGAAACGAAGGAAGGAGTCAGGGCTTCCGTCAAATAGGGGATCTCCTTATGTTGCTGCTTTAGCTTTTCTAACAATAGGTGATTCATCCAAACAAGATAAGCTATGCTGAGTGGAGAATGCAAGACGCGTGTGGTTGAAATGTTAAAAAATCACATCAACTACAAAAATAGTTGACTAACGATAAAAATAGTTTTATACTTGTATCAGAAATAGAATGCATGAAAAGATTAACTGAAAAAGAAGAGGCAATCATGACCATCGTTTGGCAGCTGGAAAAGGCCTTTGTGAAAGAAGTGTTGGAGCAATTGCCAGAACCTAAGCCACATATCAACACCGTATCTACGACGATGCGTCGCTTAGTACAGCAAGGTTATCTCAAATACGAAGACTTTGGAACGACGCATAGATACTATCCGGCTATCTCTAAACAGGCTTATACCAAGAGCTTTATTAAACCTGTCTTGAAGGGCTTATTTGGTAACTCCATTAAAAACGTGGTTGCCTTCTTTGCAGAAGAAAAAGAGATATCACCGGAAGAACTAAAGGAGATCATAGACATGATCGAAAACGACAAAAAATAGATCTTATTCGATATCTCTCGTGCACAATCGCGAAATGAGATAAAAAAGCGACACTGACGATTACCGGCAGAGGCGTGTTGAAGTTCAATTTTGGGTATTTTCCAACACGAGAAATATCGAAGAACAAAAACAGACAAAATGGATGTCGTCATGTACCTGTTGAAGGTCAATATTGTGCTTGCCACATTATTTGGCGCTTATTGGTTATTGTTACGCAATGAACGATTCTTTCAGCTGAATCGCTTCTTTCTACTAGGTATTATCTTTCTGTCACTACTGATTCCCGTCTTGCCACAATGGCAAGGGGGAGGAAGCAACAACCCGCTTGTACAGCGGATTAGCGAAAATATCGCGGAAATTAGTCCTTTCGATCGTCCGGTAGTGCAGGAATCACCCGAAGTCCCCAGTAAGAACAAAGAAGCAGATAGCTCAAAGCAACCTCCACAGGAAACGGAATTGGCAACTACTATGTCTATCGATTGGGTCCAGTTAAGCCATTGGGTTTACCTGGGTATACTTGGCATTCTTTTCTTTAGCTTTCTATTTCAACTGATCAAGCTCTTTGCGATTCAATATGAGCGAGATCACATTCCGGATGATGGTTTTGTTCGCGTACAACATGATCGCGACATCCCACCATTTTCCTTCTTCAAGCTGCTGGTCATCAACCCCGTGCAGTACGATGAACAAAAATTAGAACAGATCATTAAGCACGAGCGTATCCACATCAAACAGTGGCATACCCTTGATATTCTCCTGGTGGAGACCATGTCAATGATCTGTTGGTTCAATCCGGTTATTTGGGTATTCAAACGGTACGTGAAGCTTAATCTCGAGTACATAGCTGATGAGGCGGTGCTGGATACCGGTATCAATAAAAAAGCTTACCAGTATCACCTCCTGTTTACCAGCGCGAATGTCCCCAATTATCGGTTGAGTAACCTATTTAATTCTTCACCGATCAAACTTCGAATCAAAATGATGAATTCTAATAAATCATCCAACGCTGGATTACTTAAATATGCTTTCATTCTGCCTGTAGTGCTGGGTCTATATATGTTCATTCAACCCCAATTTTTAGAAGCTCAATCTGTAGCTGATAAAAGCTATAGTGATCCAGGAGAGAAGAATATTGCCCTGGCCTCAGATGACAATATCTACATTGTGATCAATCCAGGCATTAAACAACAGACCTTGGAGGATATCTCCAGAAAGCTGGCTCAGCATGCCATCTATTTTCGAGTCAAAAACAAAAACTACAATGATGGATTGCTAAGCTCTATCCGAGTGCAAATGGAAATTCCAAATCGCTTCCAAGCAACGACCGTTGAAGAAGAAGGGGAAGATGGCTATTTCGAGCCTATCTTCTTTACCTTAGAAAATAGAGGTCGCGAACAAAAGATATTTTTTGGTAAAGGCATACCAAGAGATATTTCGGACAAAGGCCGTAAGATATTGACTGAAAATTTATTAAACGGTATGGTCATTATCCGCAAGAAAGGTGGTGTTCATATGACCGGGGCTTACAACTTCTAATGCATTAAAAGATTGTGCGGAGTTTCACTGCTGTTAGAAACTCCGCATAACTGTTTTACAGCTTAATCTTCCTCATCACAAAGTTATATCCACTACGACGTACAGCATTATCAGGTACTTGATCTGGCGCAGGAAGTTCAGGCAAATGAGTACATACACTAATATCCAATACCGCACTACTATCCTTTTTCTCCCACCCCAGTTTCAGTTGATCCAGGTCAGTACCATATACACTAATATAGTAGAGAGACTCCCTATCGATCGGTAAGCTATCCAAGACCTGCCAAAACTGCTGTTCGTTGTTTGAAACTGCTGTTATAGACTAATCTTCTGCTTAATTAAACTATATCCACCCCGCCGCATACTATTCTCCGGAATCTTATCTTCAGCTGGCAAACCCGGCAGCCTGGTACTTATTATAAGATTTAAGGCGGCAGCACTGTCTTTCTTTTCCCAAGTTAACTGAAGCTCATTCAGTCCTGTACCATAAGTACTGATGATGAAAGAGCTTTCCACACCTTCTTCCGTCATATTCTCTATGGCTTGACCTTGCACACGGAAGTCAGATAAGATATGAGGATTTTCAAGCATCAAGGTAGTCCAGAGTGGGGATTGTTGACTCTTAAGCACGGCTTGAGTACCTGTACTGTCCAATTGTATTTGTGGTACGCGTCGCCCCTCAACCATTTCCGAAGGAACCGCCCAACGACGGATAGGCCAGGGAATTTCCAAATCGACTTCTTGGGCACCTTCAAGCATTGCTGCATTGCCAATATTGATGTTTCGATCATTGGTGGCCCAAAAGGCCTCGCCAGCATCGACATCCGTAAAATGGAAAAGATCAGAAGGTAAAGGCTTAGCTGCAGTTGGCTTAGATTGAAAATGGGCAACCAACATGGCACCAATAAATAGCATGGTTCCAGTATAAGGCAATACGCGGCTAGATTTTTGCCACCAAGAAGGGAAAGCTACCGAAGAGGCTAATAGGAACAACCCACAGAACAATACTGGACCGGGTAAGAGGCTAAGACTAAAAGCTAAATAGATCAAAAAAGTAGCTACCGTCCAGAATCCGATCGGTAGGAGCATAGTCAGTGTACCTTTCCATACCCTATCGCCTACCTTCGCATCGGCGTCAGTCCCATTGGAAAGGAACAGTGCTAGATAAAGGCCCAATAGAGGAAAAGCCATGATATAGGTGGCGGTAGGAGCCAAAAAGTAAACGCTCAGCAGCAAAACTTGAACCAAAGTAACATACGCCATTTGAAGACCAGGCATTCCTAATCGATCTTGTAATCTACTTAAAGACAACCACAGCAAGACAGTTGATAGTCCAACTACAGCAAGCAAATACCATTCATGATTATAGTACTGCCCCGCATAGAACACCTCATAATGTGGATACAATCCATATATCAAGCTTCCCAGCCCCATTGCTGCGCCGACGGCCAAGCCGATAGCCAGGAGAATCCCCGCAAATGAAAGTAGCCATTGCCCCACGGTCATCTTCTTGTTTTTTACCCATCCCATCAATAAAATCAACCAAGCCACTACGCACAACAAGATCAACACCGTATCTAACCAAACTGGATAAATAATAAGCAGTCCGAATAGATTAAAAAAAGAAGCATTCTGACTCTTTACATTAGACAGGTCTAGGTTGGCAAAGTGACGTGTCAATCGCAGCATATTCTCTCCTGAATGTTGGACACTGCGATAGTTCAGTCGCTCCGGTGAATCATCCGGGCTATGATAGTAGGAAAAGCCTCCAATAAATGCATTATTTATGCCCGGCACTCCTTCATCTTTGAAAATCGTAAAGTCCGAACCATTGGGCATACGATCATAGATCTCATAAGACATTGAGTTTGCAATTGGTCGCTTGCCCACCTTCCGCAATTGCTTCACAAGCCAAGCATTCCCATCAGACCATTCAAAGGATATGCTTTGACCACTATTGCCTCTTGCTTCGTAATTCAACAACAGCCCAATCTCCGAAAGATCATGATTCTCTGCATAGGCTTCCGCACCAAATAATCCCCGCTCTTCTCCATCGGTAACCAGAAAGATAATATCATTTTCCCGCTCCTCTGCCGCAAGAATACGAGCCGTCTCCAAGATATTAGCTACTGCATGTACATCATCCCCCGCACCCGGAGAATTCAATACACTATCGTAGTGTCCCATTACCATTACGGCCTTACCGGCCCCTTTACCCTTTAATCGAGCCACAATGTTCTCAGGTTTAGCCAAGCGCATGAAGGCATTACCTGGGCGTCTTTGTTGCACGAACTGAGCTTCTACTTCTGCTTCAATCCCCAATTCACGAAACTGAGCCAAGATGTAATCTCGAACTTTTTCATTTTCCTGGGAACCGATGAAGTGGGGTTCAGCCGCCATTACTTCAATATGTCTTCGCACGTTTTCTGCTGAATACCCCCCATCTGTTGCCGTTCGGACAGAGATGGGGCGTTGTGTGAAAAAGGCCAAATACGTAAGGAATGCAATGAGCGATAAGGAAAGTAGGCTTTGAGTAGTTTTCATACTAGGAGCTTAGTGAGTTTTGTATAGAGTACCCTAAATATAGCAAAACAGAAGGGCTTCGACGCTTGGATGACTTTGGGTTGGACCATCTTCTTAAACTTTGGCAAGCGCCTGCCCAAGGTCAGCACATAGGTCTGCAGCATCTTCAATCCCTACAGAGACTCGAAATATACCGGCTCCAGCAAATGCCCGATAAGATTCTTCTTGCTTCTCAGTAAGCCAAAATGAGGATTGTAAAAGACTGTTCGTATCCATGTAGAACAAGAGACTCTTGTGATGGCCTAAAGAAACCGCATAATGAAAGATTTTCAAGTGCTTTGCCAGCACCATTGCCGTTTCCGGCCCATCGTCGACCTGAAAGGTGAGCATCCCTGAGAAGTTCGACATCTGGCGCTTCGCTAGTTCATGTTGCGGATGGCTGGCCAAGCCTGGATAGATGACCCGCTTCACCTTAGGGTGAGCTTCCAGCCATTTTGCCACGGCTAGCGCATTGGCTTCATGGG
>JAHQWA010000338.1 GCA_019634045.1 Saprospiraceae bacterium | reverse complement strand
TGAATGGGATCGGTACTGGTTTTGTAGAAGGGGGTGACTTTACCACCAAATAGATTGCCTTCAACTTCTCTTGCCATCCGCTCTAGGTTGCTTCTTATAGCATTCTGCTCGCCACTATTTCCTCCGCCGCCAAGATGCATGATATTCTTCATCCAAGCCCTCTCCTCAATCGTCTGTCCGTTGTTCACCGTTGCTTCTAGCGTTTCCACCTTTCGTAAATAGATGCTGATTTCTTTGGGCGTGGTGGCAGCGATACGGCCAACCGGGACCACCGCTACACTCGAACTATTATTCGATAACATCAGGTTATCGCTAGCAGGGAAGCCGAAGGAGGGAACGAAGAAGGTCTCCGCCTCAATCGCGCCTGCTAGTCCAGAGGCGAGCCGTAAAGATGGATACTCCCGGCCCTTTCCAATAATGAACACATACTTAAGGTTAGGCCATTGACGGTGGGCGGCGTGAACGAAGTTTCGGATCGACTGGGGATGGCGGTCCAGGCCATAGCCGAATTGATGATAGATGTCTTCTACCTCTACAACTTGGGTTTTATAATTGCCGCCAGCAGCGGAGGCGCGGTAGTCCGCATAGGCTTGTACTTGGTCTTGGTTTTCATAGGTTGCTCGGAGCTCGGGGGAGGTGAGGATGAGAAATTCTGTGGATTGACTGAGGAGGTTGGGAAAAGTTATAGTTCGTGGCGCACTGAGGGATTCAGCGGAAGCTTCTTCCAGCAGGACTAATGAACGCCCTTCTGTGCTGGCAGGAAGAATGGCTTTCACGATGCCATTTTCATAGCGACACAAGATGCGTAAGCCATTGGTTAGGTCATAAATAATAGGAGTACCAGCCGTGCTGTTGAAATCTACAATCTCCAAGTACTTAGTGGTATTACTGGCATCTACCTCAAACTCAAATATTTTTTGGTTGCGGGCATCGGGAAGACTCGGATAGTCTACTTGATAGAATGCAATGGATTGCTCATCGCGATCATCGGCCTGACCTTCGAAGTGAATATCGATATCATCATCCGTCAAAGGGAAGTTGAAATCGGGGGCTTTTACAGCAATGTCGTTGTAGGAGCGCTCGAAATAGGTGCCACCGTCGATCTGGACGATTTGTCGGTGATCCCCCTCTCCTACCCCAAAGCGGGCGGTCAATCGGGCATTTGGGCCTCCTACATAGGCATCAGGAAGGTTTAAGGTGAAATCCTGGGTAGTATTTCCACTTTGTAGCAGTTCGTTTATGTTACGGTTGCCGTAGCCCTCAGCCACGTCGTAGTGGGAATAGTATATCGTGATTCCACTCCGACGAGTGTAATTCTTCATGAATTTCTCCGTGAATACCTCGCCTGTTTTTTGCCAGATCCATTCTTCCTTAGCAGGAGGATTTGTCAAGTCCGGTTCCAAGGTTTGTAGGCGTGTACTAGATGGAGTGTTGGCCCAGGTCAGATAGTAAGCAGAAGTATCTGTGACTAAACTATATAAAGGATTAAGCTGATTTTCTTCCGGATCCTCAAACAGGTGTGTATCAAATTCTCCACGGTTTTGCTTCCCCCAAAAGAGGAAGAAGTCACCACTAGTAATGCTACCAGCTGTACTTACATGAATCGGGACTTCTTGGCCCATATGATACAAGCGCAAACGATCTCCCGACAATTCACTCAAAACAATCCCTGCTTGCTGCATGGCAGTTGCATCTAAGCGGTAAAGGCCATCCTTTGAAACAGGAATCTTGTAGTAAGATTGATCGTAATTGATCCACTCATTTCCATATAAGGTATCTGTACCAACCAACATTTGGGAGAAGGCTGGCCCCGATAAGGTGAGTAATACTAAAAGGTTTAGCAGTTTTCTCATGGGGACTACAATAGGGAGTTAAGTAACTTTCTTAATTTCTTCTATACAAGAAAAATCATCGTTATGGATATCGAAATCCAATGTAGCCATCTCCTAGAGCGAGATTGCGGTTCCGTCGTGTTTGAGCGGAGCGAGTTTAAGGAACAAGATCTTTTTGGTTCCCTGTCTACCGACAGGTAGAGTTTTTGCATCGATTGGCAAATATGAACAAAGGGCAAGTCCTTGCCAGAAAGTCCTAACGCTCAAAACACTGGGCTACAAAATTTTCAACATCAACGACAACCAGATTCTCTTCCTAGAACCAACTAATTCTTCAACTGGTAAACAGCAACGTTACCATATCATTTATTACGTGAAGCTGCAAAAGTTGTTCCAAACTAAAGGAATACAAGCTTTGAAATAGGTCCCTTCTGTCAAGAGTTAGACAAGCGTTTCGAAATCGGAAATGGGCAATGCGAAGTCGGAAGGTATTAGCAGTACTAAGAAATCGCCATATGAAAGACTAGATTTCCAAATTCCGCCTTCCGAATTCCAACTTTGTCTTGACTAGGAAATAGGTGTACTGTGGTAAGAAAAATGGTGCTCACGCCCCGATAATTCTCAAATATAAAGAATTCAGATAGAATCGGCAATAATTAAGATGTCCAAAATGGGCACTTCGGTAAGGGGCATAAAAAAACTCCTACATCAGGGGAGGCTTTCGGATGTAGGAGCAAACATACTATGAGAAAACTACACAGCTGCAAGATAAGCGCAAAAAGGCTATAAAAAGTCCCGTATTTAGCGAGTGGCAAAGGATCGGTACGTTATGGTTCTTTTGGCTTAGAAAGTGGTGAAATATGGGGTGACTTGTGCGGTAAACATCGATTACGCACAGAATGAGATATAAAGTATTTGAATGTATCAATGAATAGGTTATCAAGTAGATGGAGGAAATAATGGTCTACTTTTCACGAATAAGCAACCTCCGCGAGATCCGATAATTGTGAAGTTTTTGAAAAAGCCTTGGTGAGAAGTATTGAATGGGCAAAAGAAAAGAAAGCTTGCTCCTTGGATGGTACAGGTACGGTGGGGAAAAGTACCGGAGCAAAATCTCTTTTTGAAGTTGAATAGGCTTCTCAAAAGGAGGTCTAAAAAAAATTCCTACACCCCAGAAGGGAGAAGGTGTAGGAAAATTAAACATACTATGAGAAAACTTGATCACAAATATAAGCGCTCACAGTTATTTTTATTCTCGTAATTAGGAAGTGGGGGGCTTTATTCTCTTAATGGTCCGCATCCTTTAGAAAACGGGGATTTTAAGCAGGAAACGGTCCGCATTTTAGGCGGATTGCAGCTCCAATACCGCAATCTCCGGCAAAATCCCTACTCTTCCCGGATAGCCCAAAAAGCCCAATCCCCGATTTACATACAGATATTGCTCTCCTTCCTGATATAAACCGGCCCATTGCTTATACACATATTGTATCGGTGACCAGCTAAACCACCCCGGAATCTCCACACCAAACTGCATACCATGGGTATGCCCGGAGAAGGTGATGTCTATGTCTGGTTGATCCTTGATTACTTGCCCTTCCCAATGTGAGGGGTCATGGGATAGCAGTAGCTTTAAGGCTGCTGGGCCACAATTTTCACAGGCTTTTTCTAAATCGCCATATTTAGGGAAGCGCAATTGCATGGAATAGTTCTCCACTCCTATCACGGCTACCCGTTCCCCCTTAATATCTATGTGACGATGCTCATTCATTAACAAGTCCCAGCCTAAGCGTTTATGGGTGTCTTTCAAACGTTCCATATTTGCCACCTTGGCTTCCGGTGTCGGCCATCTTTCATAGTCGCCGTAGTCATGGTTCCCTAGAACGGAATACACACCATACTTAGCTTCAATCTTATCAAAAATATCAATGTAGGGCTCCATCTCAGCCGCCACATTATTTACCAAATCTCCCGTAAAGAAGACCAGATCAGGCTTTTCGGCATTGATCATCTCAATAGCTTGCTTAATCGGTTCTTTGAAAGTAAAACTGCCCGAGTGGATATCAGAGATTTGAATAATTTTCAATCCGTTCAAGCTTGCTGGTAAGTTTTTAAGCGCTAAAGTCTTGCCATATCGCTTGTACCGATATGGATTCCGGATCATTCCGTACAGCAAAGAAGTAAAAGGTAGAGCCCCCAATACAACGGCCGTCCTAGTCAAAAACTTGGACCGGCTTAGATCAATGGATCCACCGCTGGAGAATCGATTAACCAACCATAATACCCCTCTTCGTATATCGTCAATCAAAAGCACACTGACTAGTGGTAGCTTAGAAATATAGGCAATGAAGATGAAGGTCCGCCAGTAGGTCTTGAAGTTGGTGTTCCAATCCGAAATATCCATGGTATTGACTACTACTAAAGTGCCAATGGCTAAGACTGGGATAGCCCAATACACACCATACATAATATTCCGAGCGGTCACACTCCAATTCTGCACTAGATAGCGAAAGGCCTGGAAGCCATAAATATCAAGCGCAAGCAGTACGGTCAAAAAAAAGAGAGTTCTCATATAAGGCAGTTAATTCTAGATGCAAATGTACTCTTGTAAAAACTTTGAAACCCTATTTTGTTGCTGTGCTTGCTACTTTATTTCTACCAAGCCGATTTTTTTATCGACACAACCTAGGAAATTCACAAGAATCAACATCTTTGCAGCAAATTGTAGAACAACTATTAGATCCAATAGCGTATGAGTGAGCTTAAGAAATTAAAACACCAAGACAGCAACAACTTCTTCCTCATTGCCGGCCCCTGCGCCATCGAAGGCCGGGACATGGCTTTAGAAATTGCAGCGAAGGTCGTGGCCATTACTGATAAGCTTAAGATTCCATACGTCTTCAAGGGTTCCTACCGAAAAGCTAATCGGTCTCGTCTCGACTCCTTTACTGGTATTGGTGATGAAAAGGCATTGCAAATATTGGCCGAAGTGGGGCAAACTTTTGATGTCCCGGTCACGACCGATATCCATAGCGATGCAGAAGCTGCTATGGCTGCTAAGTATGTAGATGTGCTCCAGATTCCTGCCTTCTTGTGCCGCCAAACGAATTTGCTGATAGCAGCAGCGAAAACGGGAAAAGTTGTCAATATTAAGAAAGGGCAGTTCCTTAGTGCAGCAGCCATGGAGTTTGCCAGAACAAAAGTGATAGAGTCTGGCAACGATCAGGTCTGGCTTACAGAACGTGGTACTACTTTTGGTTATCAAGATTTAGTGGTTGATTTTCGAGGGCTCCCCCTCATGCAATCGTTAGGATCTCCCGTAGTTTTGGATTGTACCCACTCGCTACAACAGCCCAACCAATCTTCCGGTGTAACGGGAGGTAAGCCTGCCTTAATTTCTACCGTAGCCAAAGCGGGGATTGCGGTGGGAGCAGACGGATTATTCATCGAAACGCACCCTAATCCCACCATCGCAAAATCGGATGGCGCGAATATGTTACCGCTTGATCAGTTGGAAAGATTGTTAGAGCAATTGGTCAGAATTCGAGAAGCTATTCTTTGAAAAGTGGGACGTCGGAAATACGATGTCAGAAGGCAGGGCATAGTTGGCTGAAGCACACCATATAGGGAAAGTTGGAAGTACAAAGGCGGAAATGGGAATTCATGCCACCCGGCTAGAGATAGAGTGAAACGTTCAGGTATTTCCAGTTTCTCACTTCCAATTTCCGACTTCGAACTTCTCAAAACCTCCTCATAATCACTTGCTTTTATCCTAAAAAAAAACTAAATTACGAAAGTAAACATTCCACTTTGCCTAACATGAAGCGCTCCCCTAGCTACACTAATTACCATGCACATGGTTCCCTCTAGCTAGATGTCGTTGCCCCATAGTCAGGCCAAAGTGATCACCAAACTTTTGGAGGCCTATGGTAAGAAGAATTCTACACACAACTTTTCTATTTTTACTTACAATCAGTTTTGGCTACGGCCAAGCAGCCGAAAAAATCCTAGTCAAATCTTTCAATCTACAAGGCAAACAAACCGTCGAATTGAACCTCGATGGCCCGATTGAAGTAAAGACGTGGAAAAATGACATTTTACGCGTACAGATGTCAGTTGCACTGCCCAATGGTACTACGACCCTTCTAAAGTCTTTGGTACAAGTTGGACGGTACAACCTGAAATCTGCGATTGAAGAAGAAGTGTATTCCATCTTCCTTCCTGCTTTGGAAAAAACCGTGAAGGTGAGAGGAACTATGCTGGAAGAACAGATCTCCTTTTTGGTCTATGCGCCCGAATATGTGGAGGTCAAGCTTTCTGGTACCGCTGCTAGCAGCAATACACCCGCTACTTCATTCTAACGAATTTCGAAAGATCTCATCAACCGATTTGTATAAGAATAATCATGCTAGCCTTGGGAACAACGAGCCTCCGTTCCCGCAAAAGGCCGCCGAACTAGTGAATTAACTGGTGGCGGCCTTTTTTCTTTTCCCAATTAACCCCAGTAGGAAAGAATTCCAGGCTTGCTAACTAACTAAAATTTTGTTTGTATTTTTACGCTTCGAGAAAACTTTACACCTAGTCGTTTTCGTTTACAATATGTATGTATCCTTTGTTGGGAAGGATGGTCACCTATCAAGCTAATTACCCTGAAGGCTTTCACCCATTGTATAAACCATAAACATATCATCAGCCTACCATGGGCTTACCATTTTTTGATACACTCGCATTGGAGTGATCTTTAAGATGAAAATTGAAAATATGAAAAGGTATATTCTCCTTTTTGGTTTACTGCTCTTTGGACTTGGGTTGATCGCACAGCCTAAGCAAATTATTCACCAGAGTTTCTCTGTTGATGAAATGAATAATGTTCAATTGGATTTGAATAGTGAATATGAAATTGAAATGTGGCCCGGGAGTGAGATTCTAGTTGAAACTAAGATTCAGTTGACCAATGCAACCAATTCCATTATGCGTTACCTAATTGATAATAAACGCTACGCCATCGGCTTAGATACTGTAGGAGAAAGAAGCGTAACGCTATTGTCCATTGACAAAGAAAAGCGGGAGATCGAAACTAGTAAGGGGAAATTGGAAGAAGAAATTATTGTCCGGATCTTCATGCCGGATTTCTTTGAAAAGAAACAAGAGCAACTTTGGGTTCGTTCTAAGCCATTGGTAACGAAGAACGGAGGTGATGAAAGTGAAGACAAGGAAGAAGGAGAAAAAGGGGGGGAAGAAAAACCCATAAAGAAAGAGCAGAAAGAATAAGCTTATATGCTAAAGGAAATAGAGTTGAAGCTACTGCCCGCTGAGGCAGTGGATGAGGGACTGATCAAAAGAAAAGTAGCTAAAAAGTGCCGGCTAAAGGCTGAGCAGATTGTAGCGATAAAGCCAACCAGGCGCTCCATTGATGCGCGAGGACGTCGTCCTTTTGTTCGCCTTCGCGTGCAAGCCTTTGTCGGAGAGGAGGTTCCAGCAGAACCCGCCTTACTACAGCAACTACAAGAAGTTCATGATAGCCCGAGCGTAATCGTCGTCGGGGCGGGTCCGGCAGGGTATTTCGCTGGCCTAGAACTGCTCGAATTAGGCTTAAAACCCATTCTATTTGATCGCGGCAAGGATGTACGTAGTCGAAGACGAGACCTTCGGGCTATCCAGCAATTTGGTGAGGTAAACCCAGACTCCAATTACTGCTTTGGAGAGGGAGGAGCAGGCACCTACTCCGATGGTAAGCTGTATACTCGTTCTCACAAACGTGGTAATATTGAAAAGGCCCTGAAACTGTTGGTTGAACATGGGGCCCATTCTGATATCCTAGTAGATGCGCATCCGCACATCGGTTCCAATAAACTCCCAAAGATTGTAGCTAACATTCGGGAAACGATCCTGCATTTTGGTGGAGAGGTTCACTTTGATAGTCAGGTCACGGATCTGATCATCGAAGATGAAGTCATGCAGGGGGTCATCGTCAATGACAAAGAGGAGCATAGAGCTGCAGCGGTCATACTGGCTACCGGGCACTCGGCCAGGGACATTTATCATTTACTAGCGAAAAAAGGCGTAGAGATTGAAGCAAAGCCCTATGCACTTGGGGTCCGGATTGAACATCCGCAACCTTTAATCGATTCCATCCAATACCGCCAGAAACCACGTGAGCGGAACCTGCCGGCAGCAAGCTATCGACTGGCTTGTCAAGTAAATGGCCGCGGTGTGTTTTCCTTTTGCATGTGCCCAGGTGGCCTAGTCGTACCTGCCGCCACGGCACCTGGCGAACTGGTCGTCAATGGGATGTCCATGTCTAAGCGAGATTCCCCTTTTGCAAATTCAGGAACAGTAGTAGCAGTGGAAGTGGAAGATCTTCTCCCCTATCAAGAACACGGTATCTTTGCGGGTTTGGCCTTTCAAAAAGAAATAGAACAACGGATGTGGCAAGCGGGTGATGGAGGACAAAAAGCTCCTGCCCAGCGACTGACTGATTTTGTAAATGCAAAAACTTCAAAAAATTTACCCGCAACTTCTTATATTCCGGGCCTGTTTGAGGCTCCTCTCCATCAATTACTCCCTAAAAGCATCTTTGAGCGGCTTCGTCAAGGTGTACAGCAATTTGGTAAACAAATGAAAGGGTACTACACTTCGGAGGCCAATGTAATTGGTACAGAAAGCCGGACCAGTAGTCCCATTCGGATCCCTCGAGATCGCAACACCTACATGCACACCTCCATCCAAGGCTTCTTCCCCTGCGGAGAAGGGGCGGGCTATGCAGGCGGCATTATTTCCGCCGCAATGGATGGTCAAAATGTGGCACGAGCGGTGGCTCGTTTTTATGCATAATCGCCTTTGAAATTGAAGCGATGGTGCTCTCCGAAAAAACTGACTGGATCAGATAATCAACGCTTTTCAGTTGATCATTTGGTTCCTAAATCCTAGTGCAATGAAAGACATAGCTGATTTGATCGGTAGAATATTGATTTCTTTCATATTTCTATTTGAAGCTTACGATTCCTTGAAATACTTTCAGCAGACCAAGCAAACCATGGCTGAATACGGTATCACCTGGCAGCCAGATTTACTACTAACGGTCACCATATTTGCCCTTTTCCTTGGGGGAACCCTCATTCTAATTGGATATCGCGCTAGCTTTGGCGCTTTCCTCGTACTCCTTTATTGGATCCCCGTCACGTTCATCGTGCACTCTTTTTGGAATGACCCTCCAGAAATCCATCGGGAGGAATCGATTCATTTCATGAAAAATATGGCCATCCTGGGTGGTGTCTTTATGGTATGGGTGAATGGCAGCGGTCGGTATAGCATCAAACGCCTATTTGCCACAGCTAGAGTACCGCGGAAAGACCGGTAGGGTGTTTGGGTCGATAGTCATTTAGTCCATAGTCGATAGTATTTTCGCCCAATACCTCGCACGAGCAGCATTCCTTCCACCATCTGCTCAGTGCCTTTAGTACAGCATATTACCTCTTACATCTACAAATGATCCAAACATAACCTAGAACCGATCCCCAAAAAGGGCGGGACCTCAGCAAACCATCGACCATGGACCGATATACTATGGACCCCCAAAAGAAATAAATCGATAGCCATAGTCACATCGGTAGG
>JAHQWA010000337.1 GCA_019634045.1 Saprospiraceae bacterium | reverse complement strand
GTTTATTGGTATATATAATCCATACTTGGCACAGTAGTGTTGCGCAACATCCAGGCTGGAACAATGCGCTAACCCTAGCTACCTTGGTCGTGCTTGTTGCTACTGGACACTTTGGTGGAGCCATCACTCACGGCGAGAATTACATTTGGGAGCCACTTCAACCTAACAAACCGATTGATTTAGCTAATAGCAGCCTTTTTACCGCTGCAATTGCGCCCATTTTGGATAGTAAATGTAACAAATGCCATAATGAACGCAAGGCTAAAGGTAAATTGGTGATGAGCACCCAGGCTGGCCTTTTAAAGGGAGGAGAAACTGGCCCACTATGGCAAAGCGAGGAGGTAGATTCCAGTCTTTTATTGAAACGAATACACCTGCCGCTCGAAATCGAAGAGCATATGCCACCGGAAGGGAAACCACAACTAACTAGTATTGAAAAAGATTTATTAGCCGAATGGATCAGAGCCGGGGCTGATATGGAAAAACCATTGGCTAAGTATGAGCAAACCTCTACTTTATTCCTGCTCGCCGAAAAACACCTAGGAGAAAAGGGGAGTACTGCTGCCAAGAAGAGCTATGATTTTCCCGCTGCTTCACCCAAGGTGATAGCCGCTTTAAATACCCCGTTTTGTTCGGTGGAACCCCTATCTGTGAATTCACCAGCCTTGTCAGCAAGGATATCAGTCCGGGAATACTTCAAGCCAAGTTTTATCGCAGAGTTGAAGCAGATCAAGAAGCAGTTGGTCTACCTAAATTTGACGGACTTGCCCATTAACAATGAACATCTAAAAGATCTAAGCGACTTCCCGAATCTTGAGAAATTGATCTTGAATGGAACGGAAATTAGTGGCTCAAACCTGGAGACAATCGGCTCCCTGCAAGCCCTACAGAGTTTGGCGCTCTCTAATACCCGAACTGATTCGAGTTTAGTGGAATTGCTTCGGCAATTGGTGAATTTGGAAGAGGTTTACGTTTGGAATACGGGAATAGATTCGAGTCTAGTAGTGAGCTGGCAAGCAGAATTTCCCAATGTGCAATTTCATTTAGGCTTTGTACCCGATTTAACGGAAAAACTCAAAATGAGCCCGCCGACGGTGGCCAATGAGAAAATGCTTTTGCGACCAGGTGAATTAGTGCGGTTGAAGCATACTTTACCAGGCGCCGTTATCCGGTACACCTTGAATGGGGAAGAACCAGATAGTACGGAATCAACGATCTACGAGGAGGCCATGCCTATTGAAGGAATTACTACTATCAGAGCAAAAGCTTTTCGAGAAGGCTGGGAAGCCTCAGAAACAGTGAGCTACACTTTGTTTCAAGCTGGAATAAAACCTGCCAGTGTGAAATTATTGAAAGCTATCAGTGGTAATTATCGAGGCTCTGGCGAGGCCACCTTGGTGGATGCTGAAAAAGGCAACGCTTCCAATTTCCGCTCTCCCTTTTGGCTAGGTTTTCAAGATAATCCGATGGATGTATTATTTACATTCGAGGAACCCAAGAAAATTAATGAGATCGTGCTAAGCTATGCAGTGAACATGGGCTCTTACATCATGCCTCCTAAAAGAGTTGAGATATGGGGCGGGAATGACCCAAATGCCTTACAGAAGTTGCACACAAGCAATCCAGAGCAGCCTACAGGCTATGGCCCGAACACGGTGGAGGCCGTGAATGTTGAATTCGAACCGATGAGTTATACGCATTATAAAGTGGTGGCTTTTCCCGTAACCAGCTTGCCGAGGTGGCATGGCGGGGCTGGAGATAAAGGATGGGTATTTTCTGATGAAGTTCTGTTTTTTGCAACAGACGACTAGTGCTATACAAGCGCGTTGAGGAAAATTGTTTCGTGAAATCGTTTGATTCTCACTTCATAAGTATAATTTTGCGAACTTAAATGTCGAGCTTATGAAAGAAGAGGAAACGGAAAATGAAGCCATGGAGGATCTGTACGAGTTGCAGACCATCGAGATTGACAAAGGTCAAACGCCCGTGCGAATAGACAAGTTCCTGCAAGATCGATTAAGAAAAGTATCTCGAAACCGGATCCAAAATGCGATCAAAGCTGGGGCAGTCAAGGTCAACGGCAAAGAGATGCTTAAGTCCAATCTGAAGATTAAACCCGGACACAAGATCGAGATTCTATTGCCCCGACCCCCAGATCAGGGGAAAGGGGTTATCCCGCAAGATATACCGATAGATGTACGCTATGAGGATGATCATATCTTGATTGTCCATAAGCCGCCTGGTTTAGTGGTACATCCGGGCTTTGGTAATTGGGACGGAACTTTAGTAAATGGTCTGGCTTATCGGTTCAAAGATCTGCCAGTCATGGAAGGCAATACCAATGACCGGATTGGCCTAGTGCACCGAATTGACAAGGATACCTCGGGTTTGCTCGTAGTTGCAAAAACCGATGAAGCCTTAACAGCCCTTGGGAAACAGTTTTTCTACCACACGATAGAACGAAAGTATCTAGCCTTGGTTTGGGGAGATGTAGAAGAAGATGAGGGCACAATCACGGGAAATATCGGCAGACATCCCCGTCACAGAAAGCAGTACACGGTTTTTCCAGAAGGGGAGGATGGTAAATGGGCAGTGACGCACTACCGAGTAGTGGAACGCTTCTATTACGTAACCTTAATCGAGTGTGAACTAGAAACAGGGCGTACACACCAGATTCGGGTTCACTTGAAATACAAGGGACATCCACTCTTCAATGATGAGCGTTACGGTGGCAATCGGATTCTGAAGGGAACCGTCTATAGTAAATACAGGCGATTTGTAGAAAAATGCTTCGAGAAAATGCCAAGACAAGCTTTACACGCAAAGTCATTGGGGTTTGAACATCCGATCACCGGCGAACAGATGTTCTTTGAAGCGGATGTCCCGGAGGACTTCGGCTCCGTCTTAGATACTTGGCGTCGGTACGTGCAAAGCCGTAAAGAACCGCTGCTGTGATTATTGAAAAATAGATGCTTTGGAGAGATCAGAGGTTATAAGAAGAACGCAATTCTGGTTAAAAGAAATCGTAATTGGACTAAACCTTTGTCCTTTTGCTGCGCTTCCCTTTGCACAGGAAACCGTTCGTTATACCGTTTTAGATACGATCCAAGAGGAGGAAATATTAGCGCAGTTGAAATTGGAGATCCAACGACTTGAAAATACGCCTGAAGTACTTTTGGAAACAAGTCTACTAATCTTACCCAAGGCTTTTCCCGATTTTTTAGACTTCAACGATTTCTTGTATACCGCAAATACATTGCTGGAAGGCGAGGGGTGGGGCGGACAGTTCCAGATCGCCTCCTTTCACCCGTACTACCAATTTGCAGGTACAAAAGCTGCCGCTCCTGAGAATTATACCAATAGAGCTCCTTTTCCCATATTACATCTATTAAGAGAAGAAAGTGTGAGCTCCGCCTTGGAGACGGTCAAGAATCCAGAGGAGATTTATCAACGCAACATAAAAACCATGGAAGAACTGGGGGCAGCGGGCATCCACCGCCTTTGGTTAAAAATATAGCAGATGCGGATTGAAGAAAGAATAGACTTAATGGCTAAACTAGGAGCTCATCTTTTGGAAGACAAAGACGAATTCCTGAAAGCCCTGATGAGTCGGACTGAATTCAACAACCAATGGTTTACCATAGAAAATCAAAATCTTGCGATCAAAGCCATTGCTGAACAATTTCTTCAAAAGGAGAAGCTACAGCAATGGGTGCAAAACTATCCGGGCATAGAACCCAAGACTCCTCAGCGGATCGGTTTGGTATTGGCAGGAAACATTCCAATGGTTGGATTTCATGATGTATTGAGTGTCTTTATGGCTGGACACCAGGCTAGGGTCAAGCTTTCGTCCAAGGATGCTTTCATAATGCCATACCTCTTTAAAACTTTGGGAGAATGGGACGAAAGAAGTATTCCGTACTTTAAGGCGCAACAAAAACTAGAAGGTTTCGATGCCGTTATTGCCACGGGCAGCAACAATTCCTCCCGCTACTTTGAAGCCTACTTCGGAAAGTACCCGCACATCATCAGGAAAAATCGAAATGCCGTTGCCGTTCTAACTGGAGAAGAGGATGCTGCTGAACTGCACAATTTAGGCAAGGATATCTTTCGCTATTTCGGATTGGGGTGTAGAAATGTGGCGAAACTATATGTGCCGGAAGGCTATGATTTTGATCCATTGCTTACCGCCTTGCACGAATATCGCACCATTGTGATGCATAGCAAGTACAAAAACAACTTCGACTATAATTACGCCATGTTTATACTCAATAAAGAGCCATTTAAAGCCAATGGCTGCATTTTATTGAGAGAGGACCCAGAAACCACTTCTCGTATTGCCAATCTGAACTACGAGTATTATGAAACATTAGAAGGAGTCCCAGCCATGTTAGCCGCAAGAGCCGAACAAATCCAATGCGTAGTAGCTAAGGATGGTGCTCTGCCAACCTCCACGCTACCTTTTGGTTCAGCTCAAAGTCCTGGCCTAATGGACTATGCCGATGGTGTGGACACCTTAGCCTTCCTGAGTGGCTTAGCTGATTAGGCCCTATCAACGTATTAGAGGTAGACTTTAAGCTTGATTGAGGTCACAGAGGTTAATGTAAGGTGAACATCGACAGTCCTAAACCAGCGACTATCACAGCTAATTTTCGCCAAGATACGGCGTGTTGCCGCTTATCGTCCGCTTCAAACAAGATGGTCGTGGAAATATGGAGAAAGGACCCTACTACCAAGGCGACCAGATTGGCCAATATCGGTAGATCTAGCTTCAAGCCGGAAGTCGCCAAAGCACCTAAAGGCGACATGCTGGCGAAAATTAATAAGCAAACCCAGGCCATAGTTCTAGAATAGCCGGATTTTATGAAGAGTATCATTAAGGCGAAGGCCGCCGGAATCTTATGCAGAATGATCCCAAATAAGAGATGATGATCCTCGCTGTCTTCTCCATGCGAATGTAAGGTGTCATGGAAGCCTGTATATTGGCTTAAAGGAAGCCCCTCGATAAATGCATGTAGACAGAGTCCCAGCATAATAGACAGGGCAAAAGAGGGTTTAGCGCCTGGATGCGCGTGTATATGCCCGTGCTCTACCCCCTTGGATAATTGTTCTAGAAGTAACTGGATGAAAAAACCACCCAAAAGCCAAAAACTAGCAGTTTCGAACCCCCCAGAAAAAACGCTGGGCATAAGATGTAATACCGTAATACCTAGGATATAGGCACCACTGAAGGATAACAATATTTGTACCGTGATTTTGCTTTCCGACTTTATCAGGAGGGCCGCACCACCGCTGATCAATACACCAGTTAGCAACGCTAAGTATTCCCAAAGGGCCATTTAAAGAATTTAAGTGAATGAATTAGGCTATGGAGGTAGTCGTCTTTTCCAGGCCAAAGTATCTATTAAAAAGACTGGCTGTAAACCATCCAACTATACTACCCATCAGGCCTCCCGCCAAAACATCAAACGGATAGTGAACGCCTACGTATACTTGCCCTATGGCAATACTTGCTGCCCAGAACAGTAATGGCCACTTCCATTTCTTAAATATACGCCCGATGGTCAGTAGCAAAAACACTGCTACTGCAAAATGATTGGTAGCATGAGAGGAAGTGAAACTGTATCCACCACCACAGCGTACTAATAACAAGACTGATTCATTGATAGTTGTATCATTACACGGCCGCACACGTTGTACATTTTTTTTCACCAATTCACTACTTAAGGGATCAGAAATTGCAACCGTCGCGCCCAATCCAAGTATAAAGAAAAGTCCTCTTATCCGATACTTCCATATGGCGAAGATCAGAAGAAAAATATAGAAAGGAATCCAGGTATACTTGCTTCGCCAATAAGGCATGAGCCAATCCAGGAAGGGATTATGCCAATCGTTATTGATCCAGAAAAAAATGGTTTGATCCAGTTCTAATAATGTTTCTATCATAGGATGGTATCCAAGTAGCTAGATAGGTGAAATACTCGATATCTCAACGCTATATCAGGCTTTTAGTCTGCCTTAAATCGCCTACAAATATAGTGTAACCCTGGTCAAGTTTAAGGTAGCAAAGCTGAATAATTATAGCGATCGAATGTAAATGATGTAACTAATTCGATAACGAGGCAACAAAGGTAAATCATTTTTACAATCCTGTTGCATGAAGAGTGGAATAGGATGTAAAAAGTATATAATTTTGAACCCTCATAAAAAATAACAACTGTGGCATTAATTAAATCAATTTCAGGTATTAGAGGAACGATCGGAGGTAAAGTGGGAGATAATCTGACTCCCATAGATATAGTAGAATGTACCGCTGCCTTTGGCTTTTGGCTAAAGCAGGAGGGCGCTCCGATGACGGTAGTGATTGGGAGAGATGGGAGAATCTCTGGCGCCTTAGTGAGCAGCATGGTGTCCCAAACGCTGGTTTCCTTAGGGTTCGATGTGGTCGACTTGGGCTTATCGACAACTCCAACTGTAGAAATGGCAGTTCCTGCCTTCAATGCCGGAGCAGGTATTATCGTGACCGCCTCTCATAACCCTAAGCAGTGGAACGCGCTGAAGTTCTTAAATCAGAAGGGAGAATTTATTTCCAAACAAGATGGGGAAACGCTTTTGCAACTCTTGAAAGAGGGTGCCATTATTTTTAACGAAGTGGATGAATTAGGAAGCTACCGACGAGAGGAAGGGTATCTCGATCGTCATATTGAGCAGATCTTTGCCTTGCCGGCAGTAGACCTTGCTGCGGTACGAGCCAGATCGTTCAAGGTAGTAGTAGATGCAGTGAACTCTACTGGAGCTTTATCCGTACCTCCGATTTTGGAAAGAATGGGGTGTGAAGTAGTACTAATTAACGGAGAGGTTACCGGCGAATTTGCACATAACCCGGAACCCTTACCTAAGAATCTCCAGCAATTATCCGAAGCTGTAGTGTCCCATGGAGCCGATCTAGGAATTGCCGTGGATCCTGATGTTGACCGCCTGGCTTTTGTAAATGAGGATGGTTCCATGTTTGGGGAGGAGTATACCCTAGTGGCTGTGGCAGATTACATGCTCAGTCAAAAGCCTGGCTCCACCGTATCTAATCTGTCTTCCACTAGAGCACTCAGAGATGTAACCGAGAAACACGGAGGCACCTACTATGCTAGCGCAGTTGGAGAGGTTAACGTTGTTGAAAAAATGAAAGCCGTAAATGCAGTGATCGGGGGAGAGGGCAATGGAGGTATCATTGTACCAGAACTACATTATGGACGCGATGCTTTGGCTGGTATCGCCTTGTTTTTATCACATCTGGCTAAGTTTGGGGAAAAGATGTCTGTACTAAGAGCTAGTTATCCAAACTATGAAATGGTAAAAGATAAGATTGCCTTGGATGCCAGCATCGATTTGGTAAACCTTTTGGAAGAATTGGAAACGGCGCATAAAGACGATCCTTATAACACGATTGATGGTTTAAAGATAGACTTTCCAGATTCTTGGGTACATTTGCGTAAATCAAACACCGAACCCATCATCAGAATCTACGCTGAAGGAGCTACACAGGCAGAAGCCGCCAATCTTGTAAACTCCATCAAGGGTGAGGTGCAAGAAATAATACAGCATTAAAATTGTCAAAGCAGAAAAAGAACAAGCATGAGCCAAATTGCCACCACCAGTTTAGAAACCTATTTCGACAACTTCAGAGAAAAGGTAATAGGAATCAACCAAGATTTTCAAACACCATATGGTAATAAGCCCATTATTTATGCTGATTGGACAGCTAGCGGTAGATTGTATGGTCCTATAGAAAAGTTGATGACCGAAGAGATCGCTCCTTTCGTAGGCAATACACATACAGAAACGACGATTACCGGTTGTTCCATGACCATGGCGTACCATCACGCCAAAACTTATATCAAGGAACAAGTCGGAGCCAATACTTCTGATGTACTAATCTCTTCTAATTCGGGTATGACTGGAGTGGTAAACAAGTTTCAACGTATTCTTGGATTAAAGATTCATGAAAGCTTTAGAAAAAAGGTTCAGCTTAAGAAAGAAGAACGTCCAATTGTATTTGTGAGTCACATGGAGCATCATAGCAATCAGACTTCTTGGCTGGAAACCATTGCGGACGTGGAAGTCATCAAGCCAAATGAAGATGGTTTGATGTGTTTGGAGCATTTCATAAGCCTGTTGGACCTGTATAAGGACCGATCTTTAAAAATAGCGGCGATTACCTCTTGCTCCAATGTGACGGGCTTAAAAACTCCCTACTATGAAGTAGCCGAGGCCATCCATGCCGTCGGCGGCTTATGCTTTGTCGATTTTGCTTGTTCAGCGCCCTATATTGACATCCTTATGCGACCGGAGAAGAAAGAGCAACATTTAGATGCGATTTACTTTTCACCGCATAAATTCCTAGGCGGCCCAGGATCCTCTGGCATATTGGTTTTTGATCCCAAATTGTACAAAAACCAAGTACCTGATAACCCTGGCGGCGGGACCGTGGATTGGACCAACCCTTGGGGTGAGCATAAATATATAGATGAGATCGAAACCCGGGAAGATGGAGGGACACCCTCCTTTTTGCAAACCATGCGAGTGGCACTTTGCATGAAGCTCAAGGCTGAAATGGGCGTGGAGCGGATCTTGGCCCGAGAAAAGGAAATTCTGAATAGAATCTGGCCTCGATTAGACAGCATTTCGAACTTACACATACTAGCTGATCAACATCGGGAACGTTTAGGTGTTGTTTCTTTTTACATAGATGACCTACATTATAATCTAGGGGTAAAGTTATTGAATGATCATTTTGGTGTGCAAGTGAGAGGAGGTTGCTCCTGTGCTGGTACTTATGGTCATTATTTACTGAATGTAAGTCAGCCTGCTTCTAGACAAATTACTGATGAAATCAGCTATGGCAACCTTTCTGCCAAACCGGGTTGGATTCGTATGTCTATCCACCCTGTGACCAGTGATGAAGAAGTGGATCAAATTATGGATGCGGTGGAACAACTAGCGCTGCACCACGAGGAATGGGGAAAGGAATATCAATATGACATTAATACCAATGAGTTTGTCCATAGAGAGGATGTAGGCGCAGAAGCAGAACTGGTACAAAAGTGGTTTGGAGCATCATTGGTGGATTAATGCTTGGATTCAATTAATTGAGTTATAAACAAGGTATATCATGGATCGAGTCTTTTTTGATCACGCCTCTACCACCCCCATCGACCCGGAGGTCATGGAGGCAATGATAGAGAGTATGAAACTTCATTATGGTAATCCCTCTTCTATTCATCAGGAAGGGCGGACGGCCAGGACGGTGGTTGAACAGGCTCGGAGAACAGTAGCAAAACTATTGAATGTTTCCATTGGTGAAATCTTCTTCACCTCAGGCGGGACAGAGTCCAATAATATGGCCCTGAAAGGGGCAGTCAGAGACCTGGGGGTTCGTAGGATCATTAGTTCTCCCCTGGAACACCATTGTGTGATTGCTTCGCTGGATCGCTTATCAGAAACGGATCAGGTAGAAGTAGTACAGTTACCCTTAACTTCCAAGGGCTTGCCGGATATCAATGCCTTACAATCCTTGCTAGGAGAGCCCGGACCCAAAACGATGGTCTCTTTGATGCATTCCAACAATGAGTTAGGTTTGATGATCGATTTTGCGGAGGTATCCCAGCTATGTCAAGAGCACGATGTGCTATTTCATTCTGACACCGTGCAAACGATGGGCTATTTTCCATTTGATTTGACCCAAACTCCCGCTGCCTTCATTAGTGCAGCTGCCCATAAATTCTATGGCCCCAAGGGGGTAGGATTCATTTATATTAACAGTGATCATCAAATTAAACCCCTAATGAATGGGGGCTCCCAGGAAAGGAATATGCGAGCCGGCACCGAGAATATCTACGGTATAGTGGGCCTTGCCAAGGCCTTACAGCTTGCCTATGATAATTTAGAAACCCGACGGGCCAAGACCAAAGAAGTCAGAGCTTACTTCTTGCAGGAGTTGCGAAAGGCCATTCCTGAAATGGAATTGAATGGGGATCCAGAAAATGGTCATTACAAGGTGCTAAGCGTCAGTTTCCCACCCTCACCCAAGGCCGACCTGCTATTGCTAAACTTGGATATTGCCGGTATTAGTGTATCGGGGGGACGTGCTTGCAGTTCAGGAGCGGAAACGGTCTCTCATGTATTGGCCACGCTAATGCCTGATTCCTTGCGCAAGACCATCCGCTTTAGCTTTTCTCATCATAATACGATCGAGGAAGTAGAATATGTAGTAAAGAAGCTGAAGAAAATATTGGAACCCGTCTCTGTTTAATGGCAAGAAAGGGTAGTGCTTGCCATTACATGTTCTCTAATACGATCATGGAGCCTAGCTTTCTGATTTACCCGCCAAATCCAAGAGGAAAGCATATTCCAGAGCAATCTCTTTTATCCGCTCAAAGCGCCCAGAAGCTCCACCATGTCCAGCCTCCATATTGGTATGTAGAAGCAAAGGGTTATGATCGGTTTTCATCTCCCTTAGTTTAGCTACCCATTTTGCCGGTTCCCAGTATTGAACTTGTGAGTCATGCAAGCCGGTAGTTACCAAGGTGGCCGGGTAGGCTTTTGCCTCTACCTGATCGTAAGGAGAATAGGAGTAGATGTAATCAAAGAAAGCTTCTACTTTAGGATTGCCCCATTCATCAAACTCACCCGTCGTCAAAGGGATACTTTCATCCAACATGGTATTAATAACATCCACAAAGGGGACTGCTGCTACTATACCCTTCCACATATCGGGCTCAAGATTCATTACTGCACCCATCAACAAGCCGCCTGCACTCCCGCCCATGGCGTACAATTGATCGCTTGCTGCGTATTGCTGTTCAACCAGAAATTTGCCGCAATCAATAAAGTCGTAAAAGGTGTTCTTCTTTTTAAGGAGCTTGCCATTTTCATACCAGTGCCGACCCATTTCCTCACCTCCGCGAATGTGCGCTATGGCAAAAGCCATTCCACGATTGAGTAAACTTAGCCGCGCAATACCAAAACTTGGGTCCATACTTGCCCCGTAAGATCCATAGCCGTAAAGTAGAACCGGATGTTTGCCATCTTTTTGGAAGTCCTTGTGATACACGATGGAAATTGGCACTTTGGCTCCATCCCTGGCCGTGGCAAAGACTCGTTCAGAACGATAATCTTCCTTGTTAAACCCGCCAAGGACTTCCTTTTGCTTCAATAAGCTAAAGCTGCGGTCCTGCATATGGTAGTCATAGGTCGTCGAGGGGGTGGTGAGGGATTGATAACCGATTCTGAGCAGAGGGGTATCAAATTCCAGGTTGATACTGGTATACGCCATGTAGGCTTCTTCGCCAAAGCTAATGTAATGTTCTTCGCCTTCATTGGGGATGACCCGAAGCTGCGTGATGCCTTCTTTTCGTTCAGACAAAACCAGGAAGTCCTTGAAAATATCCATGTCCTCCAATAAGACGTCTGCTCTATGAGGAATCACTTCGGTCCAAGTGGTTTTATCTCCCTGATCTTCAGGAGTCACCATCAGCCTAAAGTTTTGAGCATCCAAATTGGTACGGATATAGAACTTGTCTTCGTAGTGGGCTATATCGTATTCAAGTTTGCGCTCTCGAGGCTGGAGAATGCGAAAATCTCCATCAGGATTATCCGCATGCAAGACTTGATATTCAGAGCTTACGGTTTGGAAGGAAGCGATGACGATAAATTTCTCCGATTTGGTTTTGTATACATAAGTATTAAAAGTCTCATCCTTTTCGTGAAATACTTCTTCATCCTTTTCCACAGACTCACCTAGCCGATGTTTGAAGATTTTGTAGGACCGCAAGGTTTCGTCTTTCACCGAATAGAAGACCGTTTTGTTATCATTGGCCCAAATGGCTTTTCCGGTCGTGTTTGGAATCTTATCCTCAATCCATTCTCCCGTCTCTAGATTTTTAAACCGAATAGTATATATCCTTCGAGAAACGACATCTTCACCAAAAGCTAGAATTTTATTATTAGGACTAACGGAGAGACCAGCAGCGGAATAATAGCTTTTGTCCTTGGCTAGTTCATTTACATTTAGCAATAAGTCTTCCGCTGCCTCTAGGCTTTCTTTTTTTCTAGTATGAATTGGATATTCGAGCCCTTCTTCGTATTTGGTGATATAGAAATACCCATTGTCTTTATAGGGTACGGACTCATCTTGCTCTTTTATTCTGCCTTTGATTTCTGCAAAGAGATTTTCCTTGAAACCATCTAAATGCTTCATCTTCTGAGATGTATATTCATTCTCTGCCTTTAGATAGTCAATTACTTTGGAATTTTCTCGATCATTTAGCCAGTAGTAATTGTCTACTAAGGTGCGACCGTGGATTTCCGTCTCTTTACGAATCTTTTCTGCTTTAGGCTGGTTTAGGTCTTGCTTGGAATACAATTTGCTTTCCATAGAAATAGTTTGTCTTGCTCTTCTGATGAACGACTGTTAAGATTTTATACTGCTACCCTTTAGGAACCCGCAAGTATAGGTTTTTAATTTGTCTAAGGAGAAAAATTAAAATAAAATTCCTCGTCAGGCCTATAAAACACTCGTACTTTGTATTTAGTTGAAATCATTCAAGGAAAGAGAATTGATCCTATTGCTGTTCCCTTTGAGGTGTAAAACCTTGAAAACGAAAGGATAAATAGAATGTCTTGACATTGCTGTCGGCGGTGGATCATTCGTTTTCCAGGATTCGTGTCGACAGAATAGAATAATAAAATGTTCAAAAGATGACGGAAAGAAGATTCTTGCGTCAAACAATTTAGTGACGAAATCTATTTGTTGAGTAGGAACACGCCACTGATCTAAATCTTAAGACAAGTTCAAGAAAAAAAAATTACATTTGCCCCGCATGCAGGTGAAAACTTCATACCGTCAAATCCTTTCTATCTCGGCCCCAATCATGCTCGGTAGCGCGGCGCAGAACGTTGTGGCTCTAAGTGATAGCGTTTTCTTATACCATTTGAGCGAAATTGACTTCGCGGCGATTGGCTTTGTTGGTGTTTTTTACTTGGTGGTAGCTGCCATTGGCTTCGGCTTTTCGAAAGGTGGGCAGATTATGATCGCCAGAAGGATGGGGGAGGGGAAGAAAGAAGAGGTCGGCCGGACTTTCTACGCCATGACCTACTACGAATTTGGCCTTTCCATCGTTTTGTTCTTTTTCATGCAATTTGGCTGCTATTATTTCTTTTCTCTCTTTGTAAATTCCGAGGTCATATTGGAGAAGAGTTTGGAATATCTCAATTATCGATCCTACGGGGTCTTCTTTTCCTACATTGGAGTAGCCATCATTGCCTTATATACCGGCGTGGCTCGCACCAGCTTCATTATTATCGATACGGCCATACTAGCTATTGTCAATATTGTGCTGAATTATGGTTTGATTTTTGGTAAATGGGGTCTTCCTGCCATGGGGATTGCTGGGGCAGGCTTGGCTAGTACCATAGCAGAAGTCGTAGCCTTTATCGTTTTTATCGTTTACATGTTTTTTGATCAAGAGGCAAGGGAATATCGCCTTTTCAACTTACCTAAGATTGATCTCAAGCTAATCCGCATGCAATTCAACCTTGCTAGCCCGATCGTGGCACAGGCCTTAGTCGGATTAGGAAGTTGGTTTGTCTTCTTTAGTATTATTGAAGGATTGGGAGAACGTCCCTTAGCCATCACTAACCTTGGAAGAATGGTTTACCTCATTCTATCCATTCCCTGCTGGGGCTTTGCTTCTGGGGTGAATACCTTGGTGAGTAATCTCATTGGACAGCAGAAGCGGCAAGCGGTCGTACCCATTATTTGGAAGACGGCTAAGCTTTGTCTCATCACCACCCTAGTCTTTTCCATTCCCGTAGTGGCCTATCCACATCAGCTTTTGTATCCCTTACTCGGAGGGGAAGATATGTCTTTGATTACGGAAGCAAGACCAGTATTCTTTGTGCTCTTGTTGGTGCTCATTTGTTTTTCGGTGGGCGGAGTTTTCTTCAATGGATTGGCAGGGACAGGTGCTACCTACTTTGGCTTGAAAATCCAATTCTGGTCAGCGGTGGGATATCTGCTGTATATCTACTATATTGTCAATTATACCAATGCAGGTTTGCCTTGGGCCTGGGCCGGAGAAATATTTTATTGGCTGGCCATTACCATCATCACGGTCCTATATCTCTTTTCTAAGAAATGGCATGGCCTGCAGGTATAGGCTAAAGTATCGGTATTGCTGCCAAACTATTAGGGCTTTCAGCTGTTACATAGATTTGGAAAATAATTGCACGCATTTCTTAATGTTACCTTGAATATGAACGATATCAAAACCCTTGGCCAGCTCAAAGCCTCAGGCTACACCAGTAAGTCTGTAAAGGAAGAGTTGAGGGCCAACCTTATTGATAAACTGCGAAAGAAGGAGCAAGTCTTTTCGGGAATTATTGGATTTGATGATACTGTACTCCCTGATATAGAAAGAGCCATCCTTTCCCGTCACAACATCCTCTTACTAGGTCTGAGAGGGCAGGCGAAGACGAGGATTGCACGCCTTTTGGTCAACCTACTAGATGAGTATATACCTGTCGTAGCCGGTAGTGAATTAAATGATGATCCTTTGGCCCCCATGTCTAGGTTTGCTATGGACCTGGTAGCGGAGAAAGGAGAGGATACGCCGATTGAATGGTTACACCGGGATGAACGATACGTAGAGAAATTAGCCACGCCAGATGTAAGTGTGGCAGATTTGGTAGGAGATGTT
>JAHQWA010000024.1 GCA_019634045.1 Saprospiraceae bacterium | reverse complement strand
GATTGTACCATCAATATCGTCTACGCCGTAGGCTAACGACATCTGCGCCGTTTGCCGACTAATCATCGGCCAATATGCCTTGATGTGATCGAAGTTATCCAGGTAGATTCTACTCACTGCATAATTCTTAAGATCCTCTATAATGGTACTTTCCTCCACGTGCGACATTTGATTACCCTTATTGCGGAACTTGAGTGGAATAAAGGTTTGGAATCCACCCGTCTTATCCTGCAACTGACGAAGAAGATCCATATGATGCACGCGATGGAAATAGCTCTCAATATGACCGTATAACATTGTGGCATTAGAGCGATGCCCCAATTCATGCCATATCTCATGAATCCGTAGCCACTGTTCTCCACTACACTTCCCTCCCGCAATTTGATCTCGTATCTCTGGGTGGAATATTTCTGCTCCTCCTCCTGGCATAGAATCTAAGCCCGCCTCCTTCATTTGCTTCATGCCTTCCTCGTAGGAGAGCTTAGCCTTTTTGAAGATGTAATGGTATTCTACTGGCGTTAAGGCCTTGATATGTAGTTCTGGTCGGTGTGCCCTGATCCGCTGGAAAAGCTCCGCATAAAAAGGTACATCATATTGCGGGAGCACTCCACCTACAATATGTACTTCTGTTACAGGTTGGTCATCATATTTCTTGATGATATCCATGATGTCCTCCAGGCTGTATTCCCAACCTTCGTCCCTTTTCTTGATCAATCTAGAGTAGGAGCAAAAGGTACAGGTGTAGAGACAAACATTGGTTGGTTCTACATGGAAGTTGCGGTTGAAGTAAGTGCGATTCCCATGCTTAGACTCTCTGATATAGTTGGCTAATGTGGCCAGGTACCCTAGTGGTGCTTCATCAAAGAGTAATACTCCTTCTTCAACACTTAAACGCTCCTTATTTTGTACTTTCTGTACTACGTCTCGCAAAGGAGTGCTTAAAGATTTATCGTTCAAAAGAACATTCAAGGCGGATTGATCCATATACTGTTAATTGTTACTTACAAAGGTATAACAAGTTTCGAAACTTTCAGTTTTAATTGAAACTGCTTTTCTTCGAAATATATTATACAGATCCTACGCTTTCTGGTAGGGGAGCTTTGAGCGAGCAAAGGTAAGAATAGTTTTTTTGGAATCTTAGCTGCAAGGCTTTACCTTGTTGCCTATGCTTTCCATTTGCATTCCCGTATATAATTACCATGTTTTACCCCTTGTGATGGCACTACTGGCTCAAGCCAAACAACTGCCAATCGACTTTGAAATATTGGTATGGGAAGATGGTTCAAGTGAAAAGAGTAAGATTGGAAACCGGAAGCTGGCCAATATCGACCCTCGTCTACATTACGTCGAATGGCAGGAAAACAGCGGCCGATCAATGATTAGAAATCGACTAGCGGATGCGGCTAAATTTCGATATTTGCTATTTTTGGATTGCGATGCAGACTTGCCCGATAATCAGTTCCTAAGCCGCTATGCGAATCATTGGAATCTGCAAGTGGAACAGCAAGTAGTTTGTGGTGGCCGAATTTATCCTGAACAACCAGTAGATGATGACTTACAGTTACATTGGTGGTATGGCACCCTGAAGGAGAGTCAGCCGGTGGCGCGCAGAAGATCAGCTCCGAATAGTTCCTTTATGACGAACAATTTCTTGATTTCGCGCAGTATTTTTGAGCATATACGATTTAATGAACAGCTGCAGGGGTATGGCCATGAGGACACTATCTTTGGCTGGGAATTACAAAAACAAAAGATACGGATAGAACACATCGACAACCCCGTAATCCATGCTGGCCTGGAACCCGCCTCCGTTTTCTTACAAAAAACCAATGAAGGAATCAATAACCTTCATCGACTCTATAAACTTATGGGAAAGGAAAGTACTTGGTTTAAAGAGATTAAATTACTCCGCCTTTTCGGTCGTTTGCAACAGTGGGGGATAGCTGGAATCACCCATTGGATTCTCAATCTGTTGCAGAAGCCAATAGAACGTCAACTGCATTCCAGCAAACCCTCCTTGGTCCTTTTTGATTTGTATAAACTATATCGATTTTTAGATCGTGATCGTAAAGAATAATGTTAGGTAATTATCTAAATTCATCCCCCAAAGAGTTTCTAAAACTACTTGTATGCGAAATGAATTCTTAGCCTTTTCTCTGATCTCCATTCTAGTGGTAGCAGCCATAGGATATTTCCTTTGGCCACCTATCTGGTGGATCATGCTTATTCTAGGGCCCATCATCTTATTGGGCTTATATGACATGACCCAGCATCAGCATGCTATTATGCGCAATTTTCCCATTTTTGGCCGGGGCCGCTATGTCATGGAAGATCTTCGTCCCAAGCTTTATCAATACTTTATCGAATCGGATACCAATGGTGCTCCAATTAGTCGGATCTTCCGTTCCGTGGTGTACCAACGAGCCAAGAAGGTCTTGGATACCACGCCATTTGGGACCCAATTGGATGTATATGAGGAAGGCTATGAATGGATGAACCACAGTATTGCAGCACTTGATGCTCATAAGCTGGATCACGACCCAAGAACGACAGTGGGAGCGGAACTTTGCCAACAACCTTATTCAGCTAGCCTTTTTAATGTGTCAGCCATGAGTTTTGGTTCCCTGAGTAAAAATGCCATTATGTCCTTGAGTGGGGGAGCGAAAATCGGCGGGTTTGCGCACAATACAGGCGAAGGAGGTGTTAGCCCCTATCACAAAGACCCCGGTGGAGACCTGATCTATCAAATTGGCACCGGCTACTTTGGCGCTTGCGCTGATGATGGCAATTTTTCACCAGAAGCATTCAAGGAAACAGCCTCGCATCCCCATGTAAAGATGATCGAGCTAAAGCTTTCGCAAGGGGCTAAGCCTGGCCATGGTGGGATTCTACCCGCGAAGAAAAATACGGAAGAAATTGCGAAGATTAGGGGAGTGGAGCCAGGAAAAGATGTCCTATCTCCGCCCTACCATAAAGCCTTTAACTCCCCGGAAGGGCTATTGAAACTCCTGTCTCAGATGCGTGAACTATCTGGAGGAAAGCCGGTCGGCTTTAAGCTCTGTATCGGTCGGAGAAGTGAGTTTGTCAGTATTTGTAAAGCTATGATCAAAACAGGTATGCGGCCAGACTTCATCGCAGTGGATGGCGGAGAGGGCGGTACCGGCGCTGCCCCATTGGAGTTTTCGAATTCTGTTGGGATGCCGTTTCGAGAGGGACTTGCTTTCGCTATTGACACTTTGCAAGGTTTCGGTCTAAAGAAAGAGATCAAGGTTTTTGCTTCGGGTAAAATTATCACGGGATTTCATATGTTTCGAGCCTTAGCGATTGGAGCGGATGCAACTTATAGTGCACGAGCCATGATGCTGGCCCTAGGCTGTATTCAGGCTCTAGAGTGCAATACAAATAAGTGTCCTACCGGCGTTGCCACCCAAAATCCTGAGTTGGTTGCTGGGCTGGCCGTAGATGATAAGCAAGTGCGGGTAGCAAATTTTCACAAGGAAACGATGGAAAGCTTTGTGGAATTAATGGCTGCCGCAGGCTTGGAGAAACCGGAGCAAATTAATCGGAGTCATATTTTTAGAAGAGTAAGTCTCAATGAAATACGTCGATACGATCAGCTGTTTCCGTATCTGGAAAAAGGCTGTTTGCTTACAAAAGAAACCGTCCCAGCGAGTTGGAAGTTAGTGTGGGAAGAGGCTTCAGCGGATCGCTTTTAGGTATTGCTTAAGTTGAGCTTGTTCCATAAAAGAGGCGGGGATAAGATGATGTATGAATCTTATCCCCGCCTACAATCGTGTATCAATAGAGTTGTTACAATCCCTTATGTGTACCGTCGCAAAAACCAGGGTTGTTGGTTTGCTTACAAGTACATAGGTAACCAGTTTTCGTTTCTTCTGCTACAAAAACTTTAGGGGTGAAAGCGGATCCTTTATGCGATCCATCACAGAAGGGCTGATTAGTGGATTCTCCACAAGAACACCAAGCATAAGTTTTTCCAGCTTCCAATTCTACAGGTAGCGGAGCTTTTCCAGCAATTTTGGGCTTATCCATTTCTTTATTTTTGATGTGATAGTAAATATGATTCCATGGTGCATTTGATCGCACCTTTACTTTTTCCTGAGTTTGTCCAATAAAGTATTAAAAGTTCGAGCCTCGTCTTCAGATAGATTATGACGGTAATAAGCACTAGTTGCGTCCTTGATGGCCGGATGGATTTTATCCAGCAGCGCTAAGCCAACTCTACTGATACTGATTTCCACCTTTCGACGATTTGCCGGACAAATGGCACGATTAACCAATTGCTTCTTCTCTAGCCGATCGATTAACCTAGTCAAGTCTGTACTCCGAAATACTAAAACCTCTTTGATAGCTCCAGCCGTCAAGGGTTCTCCTTTCGCGCCCTTCAAAATGCGCAGCACATTATATTGCACGTGGGTCAAGGCAAATTGATCTAGTACTTCTTTAATTTGATGAGAAATCCAATCCGCAGAAAACAGGAGGTTGACCAGCATCTTGTGATGCTCGCTTTCAAATTTCTCTTGCTTGATTTCGTGATTGATGCTCATCCAAAAGAATAATACTTGTTGTAAACAAATGTTGTTCACAACGATAATGAAAGTAAAAGGATATTGCAGACAATTGGTTTAAACTTTTTAAAATTTAGAAGTAGTCCAAATAGAGATAAGCCCTCCTGTACATACACGAAGGCTTATTTCTAGCGAGGAAGGAATGATCTGCTCTCGCTTATGCTTCCAGGCTGGTGCGAACCCGAGTGGGGGAGAAGGGCAGGTGCCTAAGTCGTTTACCCGTTAAGGCGGCAAAGGCATTGGCAATAGCTCCTGCTACAATTGGGGTACTGGCTTCCCCGATTCCCTTGGGCGACTCTGCGGAAGGCATCATCGCTACTTCTATGCTTTCCGGGGCATCTTCCATTCTCAAAATGGGATAGTCATGAAAATTGGATTGCTGAATTTCACCATTCTTAATGGTCAATTGTTCACAAAAGACACTACTCATACCCATGATGATGCCCCCTTCCATTTGGGCTACCACATTATCTGGTTGTACGATGGTACCTGCATCTACTGCTGTCCAGAAGTGGTGTACCCTTATCTTACCGCTATCTTCATCTAAGGAGATTTCACAAATACCGGTACAAAGCGCACCGCTACGTTCACCAAAGGCGATACCCCGGGCTCGCCCCGGAGCAGGGGGGGTACTCCAATTGGCCATTTCTGCTGCCTTTTCTAAGGTAGCCAGTGCCCTAGGAGAATCCTTCATCAGCGCACGGCGGATTTCCAAAGCATCTATTCCCTGGTCAGCTGCAATTTCATCGATAAAAGATTCGATAGCAAATTTGTTGGGGCCATGGCCAACGGCGCGCCAATGTTTTATGCGAATGCCATTTTTTGCTAGCCGTAAATCTATAGATTGATTCGGGATATTATAAAATTCATTCCGGGCTCCACTGGCCAATAAATTGGAACCATCCCCGACAATGCAATGATTGAGAGCAACAATCTGACCCTCTTCATCAGTGGCGGCCTCTAGTTTTTGTAAGGAGAGCGGTCGGTACATTCCATATTGCAAGTCGTCCTCCCGAGTCCAAATCAACTTTACGGGTTTGCCGGTAGATTGCGACAATTTTACCGATTCAATAATGTAGTCGCTGGTGCTTCTACGCCCCAGCCCGCCTCCGAGGTAGCAGAGATTTAACTTTACTTGATCGGCTTCAATGCCCAGCTCCTTGGCGACCACTGGTGCGATACTTCCGGGATTCTGCGTGCCGGCCCAGATTTCTGCCGATTGGCCGTCTGGTGCCACTGCAGCGATCGCATTTAAGGGCTCCATCTGGGCGTGATAGATGTAATCGTTTTTGTAAACGGCAGTGTACTTCTTCTTGCCTTTACGCAGAGCCGCGTTCACATCTCCGACGCTGTGCAATACTTTACCATCTGCCGCTGCGTTGGCCATTTGCTGGTATTGCTCAAGATCTTTTTGCGAATCGTGCCCTTGGGCTGTCACATTTTGATCCCAGTCGATCACTAGTTTTGCCTTGGCGGCTAAGGCTTTTTCAAGCGTGGTAGCGACTACTCCAACCGCATACTCAAAGGGGACAATAGCTACGATTCCCTCCAAACTCTGTATCTCGGCTGCATTGCTTAAACTGGGTTTTGCACCGTGCATTTTTCCTCTTTCTAAGACCCCATAGTGCATGTCTGGTATCTGTATATCCATGGCAAATTGCGCACTTCCATCCACTTTGGCTGGAACATCATATCGCGCTATTTCCTTTCCAATAAGTCGGAAATTGGCAGGATCCTTCAGCTCCGATACTGCTATCTCCGGAATACTTTCAGGTACCTGCAGGATGTCGACGACTTCACCATAGCTGATTTCTTTTCCGGAGGCTTCATGCCGAACTAGACTCGGTGCCGTCCTTAGCTCTTCAACAGGAACAGACCAATGCTGGGCTACGCTATGTAACAATACATAACGAGCTTGAGCACCGGCTTGTCGTAGGGCATCATAATACCCCATGACGGTTCGGCTTCCGACGTTGATCATTACTTTTCGATTGCCAAAGGCTTGGAAGCCGTAGGTCTCCACATTAATGGGAGCGTTCTCAATTTTGACTTTACTCCAATCGGCATCTAATTCCTCTGCCAAGATGACCGGTAGAGCAGTCATTGAGCCTTGTCCCATCTCTGAAGCGGGATTATAGATGGTTATTTGCCCATCATTCCTTAAGTGAACCCAAGCATTGACCTTCTCTTCGGAAAGGTCTGCAGGATCTATCTCTCTTTTACTACCTGAAAGTGTTGGATAAAGCGCGTAAGCAGTGATGGCTAATGTGACACCACCGGCCGCGGCGATGAAATTACGCCTTGATATATTGTTGGAAGACTTTTCCATGGATGGTAAGTTTTTGAACTGGATCTAGATAGAACATAAAAGCATGACAACTTTCTTCTTAAGAATTGGTCCCGGCAGCGCGTTGTATGGCCTTTACTATTCGAGTATAAGTACCGCAGCGACAAAGGTTGCCGTTCATATGCCGGACGATCTCCTCACGTGAAGGTTGACTATTCTGCTCCAGTAGAGCTGCCGCCTGCATGATTTGACCAGATTGGCAATAACCACATTGGGGAACTTGTTCTTCGACCCAAGCCTCTTGTAGCGGATGTTCTCCGTTTGGCGAAAGCCCTTCAATGGTGGTGATCTGTTGATCTTCCTGTAAGCTAGATATAGGAAGGGTGCAAGAGCGGACCGGCGTTCCATCGAGATGCACGGTACAGGCTCCACATTGTCCCAGGCCACAACCAAATTTGGTTCCAGTAAGTGTCAAATGTTCTCTTAATACCCAAAGTAAGGGTGTAGATGCTTCGGTATTGACCTTGTGGGTCTCTCCATTAATATGAATCGAATAGGCTGGCATGTGTATGCGTTTTAGGTAAAGGAGTGGCAATGTGAACTGCTTGCCTTTTGGTAATTTTCTTAGCTAATTTACTAATAATTAGCCATAAGATCATATAGCTTGGCCCAGCCCCGGTGCACATTACTTTTCCAAGCCAGTCCCTGCATAACTAGGAATAAAACGGTAGTTTTGTTGATTCATCTATTGACCTTGTTTATGGATAATCATAGGCAAGGTGCAAAGCAAAGCATCCAAAATCATGAATAAGCCTTGTTTATCCTTATTATTCCTATTCAGTTTACTATTTGTGAGCTGTGAGTCGACTACTGAAAAGAAAGGAAAAACCACGGTAAAAACAGAAGAATCCATGGCAGAGCAGTTTGTGTTTGTAGGCACATATACCCGAAAAGAAGGGCATGTGGACGGAAAGGCAAAAGGAATTTATGTGCTCAGATGGGAGGAATCAACGGGAAGTTTGAGTCTATTAGATACCATAGAGAGTTTACCAAATCCATCCTATATCACGATCCATCCTAATGGCAAATACCTGTACGCCGCGAATGAACTGGCGGATGGTTCTGAGGCAGTGGTGGGGCAAGTGGGTGCTTTTTCCATAGATCCTGTCCAACGCTCGTATCAGGCTTTATCCAATGTTTCGGCGATGGGGGATGCACCTTGCCATTTGATGGTGCTTCCAGATCAAGCGCATGCAGTGGTGGCCAATTATGTGGATGGGAATGTGGCGATCCTACCATTAGATGATCAAGGGGCGCTAGGGGAGGCGGTAGCAATTGCTCAGCATGAGGGTAAGGGACCGAATGCAGGCAGGCAGGCAGGACCCCATGCGCATATGGTTCATCCTTTCCCAGGGGAAAAGGATGCCTTTGTAGCGGTTGACCTCGGGATTGATCAGATTATTCACTATCAATGGAACAATGAAGAGCAAGCCTTAAAGGAGGTGGCACGTACGGCTACAACACCTGGTGCTGGTCCGCGTCACCTAGATTTTCACCCTATTGGCCATCAGTTGTATGTTTTAAATGAACTAAATCACACCGTTGAGGTTTTTGAATATAAGACAGTGACAGCAGCCTTTGAACGCAAACAGATCATTTCCACGCTACCGGAAAACTCTGCCGGCGTCTCTTACCCTGCTGCCATCAAGGTTCATCCAAGTGGCAAATTCTTATATGCTTCCAACCGTGGGAATACAGAGGAAGAAAATAGCATAGCCATTTTTGGAATTGATAGTCAAAATGGGGAGCTTACCTTTCAAAAGGTCGTCCACACGGGAGGAAACTTCCCAAGAGATTTTGAGATTTCACCCAGTGGGGAATACGTTTTGGCTGCCAATCAGAACTCTGGAAACATAGTGGTATTCAAAGTTGATCCGGAAAACGGTGATCTATCAGAAACAGGCACAGACTTTGCAATACCAACACCAGTCTGTTTGAAATTTCTATCGATCTAAACTTGAGTAAGCCGAAACGATTTCCGTTTTTTGTGCTACCTACCAAAAAAATGAAACCATGGCAACAGAGCAAAATACAGATGTACAAGTCCTGCCGAAATTGAATACGATTGACGAGGCCATCGCCGATATCAAAGCAGGTAAGATCATTATCGTTGTAGATGACGAAGATCGTGAAAATGAGGGTGACTTTATCTGTGCTGCAGAATGCGTCACACCGGAGATTATCAACTTCATGGCCACTCATGGCCGGGGCCTAATCTGTTCACCCATCACGGAAAAAAGAGCCCAGGAATTGGCGCTATCTAGGATGGTAACCCACAATACAGATATGCATCAAACGGCCTTTACGGTTTCGATCGATTACAAGCTTAAAGGCTGTACTACCGGGATCTCAGCTTACGACCGTGCCACTGGGATCGAAGCCTTGGTCGATCCAGCAACTAAACCAGAAGACTTTGCGCGCCCAGGGCATATCTTTCCGTTGATTGCCAAAGATGGAGGCGTCTTAAGAAGGACAGGACATACCGAGGCGGCCATCGACTTAGCCACCATGGCTGGATTTTCTCCAGCGGGCGTTTTGATTGAGATTTTGAATCCGGATGGCACCATGGCTCGCTTACCACAGCTGATGGAAATTGCCGAGAGATTTGATTTGAAGTTGATCTCCATCAAAGACTTGGTAGCGTATCGACTGAAAATGACAAGTTTAGTTCAAAGGCAAGTCAGTACAGAAGTGGATACTGCCTTTGGTCGCTTTGAATTTATCGCTTATAAAGAATTGAATAGTCCAAGAACCCACCTAGTAATAAAGAAGGGTAATTGGGAAGAAAATGAACCGGTGCTCGTACGTGTTCATGCTGGCTCAAATACGGGTGAGCTGTTTGCCCTCTTGATCAAGGGCATGTCCAAAGAATTGCATAAAACCATGGACATCATTTCCAAGGAAGGAAAAGGAGCTATTCTGTTGCTGCGGTATGATGAAGAAGAAGATTTGATCACCAAGACGATCGAAGCGCTAAAAGAACAGCAAATGAAGGGAGAAAAGCTCAATCCTTTCTTGAAGCGATATATGGACTCTGAGCAGAAAGATATTGGGATAGGTTCTCAAATCCTGAGAGATATCGGCTTATCCAAAATCCGGCTACTCACCAATTCTCGCCGCAAAATGGTAGGCCTAGATGGTTATGGCCTTGAAATTGTAGAGCATGTAGGTTTTTAGAGCCGTGATGGGCTAAGGGCAGTCTGTAAAAAACAAGATCTAAATTCATCTAAAAATTACTCAAGCTACTATCCTGGCTGACAGACCATCCGGGTAGCTAGTCATATTCTATTGAACCTATTGGTTTCTACAACCAATAGGCCTTGTCAATCAGTTGTGAAGCGCTCGCTGAACAAGGGCTTGTCGCACATATTCAAGCATGCAAAGATGGCAGATCACACCAATGGGTCCGGTGATCACATAAGTCCTACCACTCAACAAATCGAGTTGGTGAAGGGCCCCATTTTGCATTATTATTAGCATGCAAAATAACAATCTTATGAAAACTCATCTACTTCTACTATTGCTTTTCGGGATCGGGTGGCTACCGATAGCCCACACACAATTATTGACTCCCATCCCAGATACGACCACCCATACCAGACCGGACAAAAGTGCTCTAAATCATCATTTCGCAGTCGGCCTTAGCAATAGAGTGGTCAGCGGATATCGGCAAATGCGTGACTTTTACGCCAGTCGGGGGTTTGACAATCTTTTTTTGGAAGAGCTTGTGACGCTCGGTGCTGGGTTTAGACTCTCTGATCGCTACCATCTGGAGCTAAGTTTTGATCAGTCGATTATAGATGACGTTGAAGATGTAGAATGGCGGTCACGTGGAAATTTTTTGTCGCTTAATGAAAATGAGTTTGCCATACACTTATTGTTCGGATATCGTTTTTGGCAGAAGCGGCATCAAAGTCTTATTTTTCATACTGGATTTTCCTGGCTACAAAACAGAGGAGAAATAGTGGAGAGACGAACACAAGATTTTGACTTTGAGACGGCCAATATAGATGTCTCGCAAGGAGTTCAGAGTTGGCCTGTCTTTATACATCAACAGGGAGCCATTCACTTAGCCATACAGCTTAAATTATCGTACCCCAGACCAAGATGGTGGAGTACTGACCTAGAGATGAAATTAGGCTTTGTAAGTGGGTTGAAAGCAAAATCATGGTCAGTAGATCCAGGACAAGCGCTGAATGCTCCTATGGATAGAGGGCAATATTTTTACATCAGCAGCCTGTACCACTTTTTCCTTTATTAATGAAGTTGTTTAAGCATATTTCAATGGCTGCTAGGAAGGCCTTTTGGGCTCCGCAGACATTCTTAAACAAGTTTGATATCAAATAGCGGAAATGAGAACTGTACTGCTTATCATTTCACTCGGCTTACTATTGCCCATTCTTGTGAATGGACAAGAAGGCAACAGCAATGCGCCTACCGAGCAAGAGCAAGCCACTATTTACTTTTATCGCAAGGCCGAGTTCTATAACGGCCGTTTTGAATGTTGGGTAGATGACGTGCGATTAGTCTCTAACTATAAGGCTGCCAGTTACTTTTGGCTAAATCTTCCGGCTGGCACCTATGAAATACGGACGAACGGGCGGCCAAGTTGGCTCATTTATGAGAAAAAATACCAACTAAAAGTGGAAGCAGGCCAGGTTTACTATATTGAGGGAGTCATCGAATATGACTTTCTGGGTACGGCGCTTTTTTTGCAGGAACGGAATCAAGCAGACTTCGATGAGCTCCAATCTAAACTCAAGTTCGATGCAAGTGCAATCCGGTTATTGGACTAAAGCTTCCCGCTATCTTTTTGCGGGCATCAGCCTGGTGCTGCTGGGCTACTGGATTTATCGATGGCGACAGGGGCTAGCACCCTATGCCACTGATGGTGGAGCCGATCTTGCCGGTTTTATACGGTGGCTGCTGGGTTATGTATTCTTGTTGGCCGTAATATTGGGCGCCGCCTGGCTGAACCATCGCTTGCTCTATCGCAAGTTAGTCAGCCGGCAAACCCTACTACACTGGGCTTATTTCAGCTGGCTCTTGATACTCTGGTGGATATTATTTGAGCTCTTCCAGAATTTAAATGCCTATGCCACTGAGGTCATCATTGAGAATTGGTTTGTGAGCTTGCTTTGCACCTTGTTGATTGCCGTCCTGACATTGGCAATCGACCAACCGGAAATTCGCCGAAAACGATCAGAATTGGAGCAGGACAAGATGGAAGCAGAATTGCATAACCTTCGTGCACAACTCCACCCACACTTCCTGTTCAACACACTAAACACCATCTACAGTGAGGCACTGCAACAGGACCAGGAAGAGTTGGCTACCCTGATTGCAGAATTATCTGGCTTGCTGCGCTTTTCCTTTAAACATGCTAAGCAGACAAGGGTTACACTCCATGAAGAAGTTGATTTTTTGCGGCGCTATATTCATCTACAACAGGCCCGACTTACCCCCACTCAGCAGCAAGCAGTACAAATAAATGTTATGGACGAAGTTCCGTCGTATTGGCTTCCTCCATTACTCCTTATTCCATTTGTGGAGAATGCTTTTGTACATGGTATATTTGATGGTCCTGATTTTTTCTTGCATATAGAACTCAGTGTGCAGGGGGACCACCTGAGGTTACAAATTGCCAATGGCCTACCTGCGAAGCAACGCCTTGGCGGGAGCGGCACAGGAATCAGTAATACCCGACAACGTCTGGAGCGTCTTTATCAAAATAATTATCTTCTGGAAGAGGAACAAACGCCCGATATTTACCGAATGCAACTGAAGTTTCCTTTAAGCTTATCCGCATGATATTGAAAGCCATAGCCATAGATGATGAAGCGCCTGCCCTGGCAGTTATTGCTAAGCATGCCGACAAGCTTCCCTTCCTGTCATTGGAAAAGACATTTATTAATCCCCTGAAAGCTATAACATGGCTACAGAAAAATCAGGTGGATCTTATCTTTCTCGATATTGAAATGCCGGAAATGCGTGGTACCGACTTTATGCGCACCATGAATGGGCTTTCTTCAGCAAACTTCATCTTCACCACTGCCTATGAATCCTATGCCCTGGAAGGCTTTGAATTACAGGCCCTGGATTATCTGCTCAAGCCAATTCTGTTCACCCGCTTCGCTAGTGCCTGCAAACGTGCACTGACACAAACCGCTCCGGAGGAACAGGCTGGTAATGATTCCTTTATGTTTGTCAAAGATGGCCATGATTGGGTGCGGGTTGATTTTCAAGACATCCTTTTTGTGCGTTCTGATGGAAACCTGCTCTTTATTCATCAAAGTAACCATAAGATCGTTACTCGAATGACCTTGCAGAATTTCCTAGGCACCGTACCTAAAACAGCCTTTGTTCGTACGCACAAATCATATGCGGTGGCCCTGGCTGCTGTTCAAAAAATTGAACGCATGCAACTGGTACTAAGTGACAAAACGAAGATTCCATTGGCTAGATCGTACCGCCCCTCCGTGACAGAGCTCCTCATTCAAAGAGATCCGTCTGCCTTTGACAAGAACTAGTCTATACAGGGCGACTAAGCTTCTTAGCTGGCATGCTACTTATTCGGATTTGAAATTTTGTTATTAATCCCCAAGACCGTTAAACAGCCCAAGTATTGAAATCCCCACTATTTGATGTTTAATTTTTTTCTTGCCTCTGGAGAACTCCTAAGTATCTGCCATTAAATCTCGCATCTTAAAGTCTTCTACAATAGCTTCAAAGATGGAATTGGTCACTTTCGTCACGACGTAATACCACAAAAACACTAGGATTGGAATTAAGAGGGGTGATATGACTAAGCCGACTACCAGTACGAGGAAGGTTATCAGATACCCCAGAATACGGACGAGCCAAGGGTTGCTTAGGTATTTCCTAACGTAGCGACGAGCGTATTTATCGGAATGCGCTTCTGGTTCTGAAGCAAGGTCACTTCCTCCAAAAGGTAAATTCTTCTTGATCACTGCCCAAAGCAAGGCACTAACCCTGCGGCGAAACGGTCTTCTCAAATCTTTTAGCTCTTCGGCGCTGATCTTGATATCCTCAAATTGAATCGGATTGTCCAAGTGACCATTTTCTGTTTCCTTTTTTGAGCAGGCATCATAAATTCGGAGATCTGGAATAATCGGAAGATGGGCTTGGTCATCCTTTACGTAGTGGAAGCGTTGAAATTTCTTATCTCCTTCTTCCCAGTCACTAAAAATCGGAAAGACTAGCTCACCGGTACCTTTATCTCGAATGTCATCGAAGGGTACCGAAAAGTGTTTGCGAAGGAAACTCTGACAATTCTTTCGACCTAGGAAGAAATCATGCTCCCGAAACTCCCGCTTAAAGAAACCACTGAACCCGCCTAAACCACCACATGCAATGGGGTAGTCATCTTTTTGCAGCGTTTCCGTCTGACGCTCATCATCCCATTTTAGAGCTCTACGCACTGGGAAAATGAGAAACCGCATATTATCCTTTCTAACGAAACTTTTAGAAATATCGCTTTCTTTTACCATGGCCTGTCGGCGGATAGCAGAAAGTAAATTCGGGACAATTTCTGCAATGGTCTTTAGTATATAATTGGTTTGTACGACGGTAGATTCTTCTGCAAAATTGGGAAAGGGATCAATCATCATTAAGGCGTGCTCTTGTGCCTTGTCGTTTTCACTTTGAAGACTTCGCTCCTCCAGCACTCGAAGTACCTCGCCAAAAGGTTCATTATTGATGGTGCCGCCATCTACCGCAGTGAATTCGAATTTCTCTGGTATCTTATCCCAGTTGATGTTGATCTCCTGGCTTTCGAAGGTTCGCCGGATGTGCGCAGCGATATATTTTCTTTGCGTAATGTATTCCGGAAGATCAGGATGCGGAATCGGCCGAGCTTTTAGCCCTACTGGAAATGCCCCCGTAGCCTTGGCACATTCAATGGCGAACTGCTTATCCTTCGCGTTATTAGGATTGAGTGGGATTAGGTGATCTTTATTCACTAGAGGCGCCGGATCAATGGTGAAGTGTGCAATCCCTTTATGCATGTACATGCGATGGGCGGGTGCTCCTTTCTGAGCTTGCTGCGAAGCTGCACTCTTTTCCGTCAAGGCACTTCCGAAATTGATCTCCAACGGGACTCCTCTGAGACTACAAATCGTCATGATCAATTCCAAGTCTTTAGCTATATAGGTAGGCCACTCTTCTGTACTTCCAGTATTAGATCGATTGATCTTAATATCGTTTGCTTTGTCCGCTATTCCATCAATAGCTTCAGAATTGAGCAAAGAAGGGATCATTCCCGTTTGTAGATCGCCGGTTTCACACATTTGCATCAGCGTCTTACTATCCCCTTTATCATTGAGGTTAACCCAGGTGTCAAAGAGGCGATTGCCTGCTCCGCTAGGATTGTTTTGATCTACAAAATTAAAGCCTTCAAATAGCGCTAGGGTAGTAATGCAGGAAGTCATGCCTCCCGCAGATGCACCACCAATCACTTCCAGTCGTACCGTATGCATGGGGATACTGGGGTCATAAGCTCCCGCAGTAGTAGCCTCTTCGATACTACCATGTTTTCGTACTGCATTTAAGTTTTCTTGCTTAGCTCGTTCCCAACGGTCGAGGGTTTCAAGCAAGTAATCCATCACTCCTGCAGTGTAGGCACCTGCAGATACGGCACCTGCCATAGCGATGCCTAATTTAAAGGTTGTATTATGGGGCATATCATAGGTATTACTTCGTTATCAATTGGTTGTGATTTTAGCACTTGTCAGCTTGACTGCAAATTCAGGATTGCTTTTACAACTCTCTATCGGCTTAAATTTACAATATTCAGGCCTTTTGAAGGTCTATAAGCCGAGATCTTTTCAATTCTTAAACTGCTGTTAATCTTGCTAATGTGCCTTTTCGAGGCTTAGAACTAGCCACTGGTCTCATAATGATGCGAGTGGCTTGCCCATTTGCTACACAGCAATTATCTTTAGTTTACACTAATTGGACAGGTATGAGTAAAAAACAATCGAAGATTAGGTGGAAAAATGTATTGCGCATGGGCAATCTCATTTTCCAGATTGGTTGGCGAGTTCTCGTTTTCTTTTTGGTGATCGCTTTAGCGCTCTTCCTGTATCGGGGTATGCACAATGAGAATTATGCAGTAGAAGCCTTTCATGTTCCGAAAGGGTACGAGGACGCAGGGCTAAACGGAGTGGTATTTGCCAATAAACTGATGGACGAGGTCCAGGCAGTTGATGATTTTATCGCCAGTGTTAAAGAGCGACCTACCGAGGTGCAGAGTGGTATACAACCGGATCTCAACTTTCAAGTCATGGGCATTGGCCTTACTGTAAATTCGATTACCTACTTCCTTAAGGAGATTTTTGGCAAAGAAAGGAGAGCCATTGGAGGGGAGTTAACGGATATTGATCAGGAATTGGAGTTAACCTTGAGGATTACTGGACATCCCTCTGAACATTTTTCTGTGGCTTATCAGGAAGGTAATCGCGAAGAGGCCTTGCAACATTTGATGCATGAAGCAGCAAAAGTTGTGATTGGCTTGTTAGATCCCTACCGACTATCTGTTTACCATTACAAAAAGAAAGATACGGAGAAGGCCCTGGAGCTCATCGTCGATCTTATTGCTAAAAACCCGGAAGAAGCAGATTGGGGATATCTCGCTTGGGGGAATATCCTAAACAATTTGGATCGCCCACAGGAAGCTTGTGAGAAGTTCCAGAAAGCCATTGAACATCAATCGGATTTCCGACTGGCCTATGCAAATTGGGCTTGGACGGAGTTGCGGCTGCAGAATTTTGAAAAGGCCATTACCCTGTTTGAAAAAGCTAATCAAGGTCATCCCAAAGACGGCAGCTATTATAATGGTATCGCCATGTGCTACCGAAATATGAAGGATTATAAGATGGCAGAAACCTATTTTGCTAAGGCTTCGGCTTCAGATCCCGAGCATACACTTTGGTGGAATGGCAATTGGGCCGGCATGAAGTACTTCCAAATGCAAGATACTGTGGGAGCTATGCGCTTGATGAAGAAGACGGGAGATGAGATGATAGAAGGAGCTAGTAAATACTTGGCTTACTCAGCCCATTACTTTTATAAGAATGAACAAGACAGTGCGCAACAGATGGCTGAGTTGGCCCTGGAAATAGCGCCTAGCAATCTCGTGGCCTTGAACCAAGTCGTTAATTTCTATTATCGATCAGAAGAAAATGAACGATGTGTGAAATACAGCAAGAAACGGGCAAAAGTGCTGGAAGCTAATAGAAATGTAGAAAATTGGTCAAGGAATATGATGAGCACCTACAACGTATTGGCCATGTGTGAGTATAAATTGGAGCAATATGATTCAGCTTTGGTGCACGTCAATTTAGCGATTGCTGTTGATCCTACCCAGCCCATTCCTTACACGACCTTAGCAGAGACTTATGCCTATATGGGGGACCATGAGAAGTTTTATGACGCCATCGAAATGGCCGTAGATCGAGGTTATGATTTTGAACCTATAAAAGAAGAGGAACCCTATGACCGTTACCAAAATGAGACCAGATTCCTGCGTTTGATCAAGAAAAATAAGCAAGAGGAACCACAGCTAGAAGCAGCTTTGAACTAGTTGGAGAAGGAAGTGTATTAGTTAGATAAGCAACTGGAATAAAAATAATTCGCAAAAAACTTCTTTTATTCCTAGGTAAGTCTAAATTTGCTGCCTTCACCATAAAGCATCAAAAATGATTAAGATCACCGTGATTGATCGAAAAGGGGAATCTCATGAGTTGGAAGCCCCAACGGATATGAACATGAATATGATGGAATTGTGCAAAGCATATGAGTTGCCAGTTAAAGGGACTTGTGGCGGAATGGCCCTGTGCTCGACTTGTCATATGTATATCGAATCAGATCATGAGTTAAAAGAAATGACTGAAGATGAAGAGGATATGTTGGATCAGGCCTTCTTCGTAGAAGATAATTCGCGCCTGGGTTGCCAATTACAATTGGTAGATGAGATGGAAGGTATGGTCGTCAGACTAGCACCTGAAGATGAAGAAGACTAATTATTTTTGCGATAAGACTTGACAAGATTGTCTCTTTATCGTATTTTTACGATTAAATAGCGAAATGGGAAACAAGAAAGAGCTTTTCACACCACAACAAAACCGGATTGCAGCCTTAGCGAAGGCCTTAGGGCATCCGGCTCGCATTGCTATTTTGGAGTATTTAGTAAAAGTAGATGCTTGCATTTGTGGAGATATTGTTGAAGTGCTGCCCTTATCGCAATCAACCGTTTCACAACACTTAAAGGCACTGAAAGACGTAGGAGTCATTAAAGGGGAGATAGAGGGGGTTAAGACCTGCTACTGCATAGATAAAGAAGCCTGGAGTGAAATAGAAGATTTGTTTAGTCAGTTTTTCCGCAAGGCAGCCCATTGCTGTTAGCCTTTGTAGGAGAACTTACAATCCTTATTTATAGCGACTAATTCGTCGCTTTCTTTTAACTTTTTATCATCGTAAAAAAACGATTAAGTTATGAGTTTGACAGTTTCCACCTTTCTAGATCAACTGAAAGCTGCCCCAGGAAGTGAATTGAGGTTCGAATATGCTACAGCCCAATTTGTGCCCAAAGCTTATCATATTACCGAAGTTAAAAATGTTCATGTTGATTCCGTAGACTGCGGTGGCCGACCAGACAGCTACGATCAAACGATTGTGCAACTTTGGATCAAGGAAGGCGAGGTTGCGGATCGCCATATGTCTACAGACAAAGCCTTGAAAATTTTTGACATTGTGGAACGCATGAAGCCTTTGAAGCAGGATAGCCCGATTTTCTTCGAATGGGGTACACAG